>DASTQG010000133.1:0-4110 GCA_035761885.1 Steroidobacteraceae bacterium
TGGTCCTCGAGGTGACGGTATTCGCCCGCGGCGTTGCGCAGGCGGTACTCGATGCGAAACGGCGCGCACTGCGCGAAGGCGGCATCGATCGCCGCCTTGCAGTGGTCCCGGTCCTGCGCGTGCACGCCTTCCATCCAGCCCTGGCCCAGCTCCTCGATGAGCTTGCGGCCGCGGAACCTGAGCCACGTCTGGTTCACGTAAGAGCACTGGCGCGCCGCGTCCGTCATCCAGATGAGCACCGGCGTCGAGTCGGCCAGCACGCGGAAGCGGTTCTCGCTCTCCAGCAGCTCCAGCTCGTTGCGCTTGCGCTCGGTGATGTCGCGGCTCAGTCCCGGCATGCGCACCGGCTTGCCCGACTCGTCGCGCACCACGCGCCCGTAGGAGGACGTCCAGCGCACCGCGCCGGTGGGATCCACGATGCGCATCTCGGAGCGGTACATCTCGCCGGTGGCGAGCGCGTGCGCGAGCGCGGCGTCGTACTGGGCGCGATCGTCCGGATGCACGGTGGCGCGGAAGTCCGCTTCCGGCATGGCGGCCGGCAGTCGTGGCGAGGCGCCCGAGGAGGCGAGCAGGTCGATGTTCAGGACGCGGCTCGGCACGTCCAGGTTCCACAGCACGATCCCGCCCGCGTCCGTGGCTTCGCGCAACTGTGCGCTGCGTTCGTGGAGCCTGGATTCCAGCTCCTTCACGTGCGTGATGTCGATGAGCAGCCCTTCGCCGCGTTCGCGCGCGGGGCCGCCCAGGCGCTGCGTGTGGCTGCGCAGCCAGTGCACGCTGCCATCCGGCCAGATGACGCGATATTCGGCGCCGAAGCTGTCGCCGCCCCGCGCAGCCGCTGCCGCCATCTGCGCCAGACGCTCGCGGTCGTCCGGGTGCACTCTCGCGAGCCACTGCTCGCGCGAGATGTCGAGCGGTTCCATCGGCAAGCCGAGCAACCGGGCCGCCGCGGCGGAACAGGAGGCGACGCCGCGCTCAGCGTCGTATTGGAACGTGCCGGCCGAAGCGCACCGCAACGAGGCTTCGAAAGCGGCGATGCGCGCGAGCAGGTGGCTGCGCTCGCGGGCGAGCCGACGCGCGTGAACGACCGCGGCCGCGAGTGCGGCGAGCGCGACCATACAGCCGGCCCAGAGGATCAAGGCGCCACCCCGCGAAGGTAGTCCGCCGCACGCCGATACTCGACCGCGAGGCGTTCCGCCGCGCTCTTGCAGGCTGCGCGGTCATCGTACGAGGCCTGCAGCTCCAGCTCGCGGGCCGCGGCCGTCAGATCGGCGGCACGCAGGTTGGCGCTCGCACCCTTGAGGCTGTGCGCGGCGCGCTTGACGCCGTCGAAGTCGTTGCCTTCCAGCGCATCCAGGATCCGCCGCAGGGTTACGTCGCCGCTCTGGATGAAGGTTGCGATCAGCTCGCGCTCGAACTCCAGGTCATTGCCGGCGAGCTCGCGCAGCGCCGGCAGGTCGACGGGCGGAAGGTTGGCTGCGGGCGGCGCCGCGGGCTTCGACGCCACAGCGTTCGCGGCCTGGGCGTTCGCCGTGAGATGACGGCTCAGGCAGGCGCGCAGTTTCTCGGGCTCCAGGGGCTTGGCGAGGTGATCGTCCATGCCGGCCGCCAGGCATGTCTCGCGATCGCCCTTCAGCGCGTTCGCGGTGAGCGCGATGATCGGCACGCGCGGACCGCTGCCTTCCAGCCGCCGGATCTGGCGCGTCGCCTCGTAACCGTCCATCTCCGGCATCTGGCAGTCCATGAGCACTGCATCGAAGCGGCCGGGCTTCCACGCCTCGAGGGCTTCGCGGCCGTTCGAGGCGATCTCCACCGCGAGGCCGAGCTTCTCCAGGTTGCGCTGCGCCACGCGCTGGTTGACCGGGTTGTCCTCCACCAGCAGCACACGGCCCGCGCCCGGTGCGGGGGTGACGGCGTGCAGATCGACGCGCGTGGTGGTGAGGAACGTGTCGCTGGTCATCACGGTCGCCAGCGCGTCGACCAGATCCGTCTGGCGCACCGGCTTGGTGATGCAGCCCGTGAAGCCGCGCGCCTGCAGGGCGAGCGCATCGTGCGCCGAGCCGATCAGGCTCATCAGCACCAGGCGCGCCGGTGCCAGGCCACGCATCGCGCGGATCGAATCGGCGACTTCGAGCCCGCCGCGCCGGGGCATGAGCTCGTCGATCAGCACCGCATCGAAAGCGGCGCCGGCTTCGTGCGCCTTGCGCATGATCTGCGGCACCGCGAGCGGATCGCCGGTCGACTCGACGCGATAGTCGTGCGCCGTGAGCTGCGCGGTGAGCGTGCGACGACTGGTGGCGTTGTCGTCCACCACCAGCACGCGCGTGCCCGCGCCGCGCGGCCGGTCGAGGAGCCCGGAGCTGCGCCGCTCGGTACCGATCGCAAAGCGCGCAGTGCACCAGAACGTGGAGCCCTTGCCCGGCATGCTCTCCACGCCCACGGTGCCACCCATGAGCTCGGCGAGCCGCTTGACGATGGACAGGCCCAGGCCCGAGCCGCCGAAGTGGCGCGTGGTGGAGGAGTCCACCTGCGTGAACGCCGTGAAGAGCTTGCCGATGCGCTCGGAGGGAATGCCGATGCCCGTGTCGGTGACGGAGAAGCGCAGCGTGACGTCGTTGTCGGCGGCGGCGTCCATCGTGACCTCGACGAACACCTCGCCCTCGGCGGTGAACTTGATCGCGTTGCCGATGAGGTTGACGATGATCTGGCGCAGCCGTCCCGGATCGCCGCGCACGATCTCCGGCACGCTCGCGTGCACGTGCGCGACCAGCTCCAGGCCCTTGTTGGCGGCCTGCATGCCGAGCGCGGAAGCGATCTCGGCGACCGTGGAGCGCAGCTCCATGTCGATCTGCTCCAGCGTCATTGCGCCCGCCTCGATCTTGGAGAAGTCGAGGATGTCGTTGATCAGCGAGAGCAGCGCCGCCCCGCTGCCACGGATGATCTCCACGTATTCGCGCTGGGTCCGGTCGAGCGGGGTGTCGAGCAGCAGCTCCGTCACGCCGATCACGCCGTTCATGGGCGTGCGGATCTCGTGGCTCATGTTCGCGAGGAAATCGCTCTTGGTACGGCTCGCGAGCTCCGCCGCGGTGGTCGCTTCGATGAGCGCAGCCTCGGCGCGCTTGCGGTCCGTGATGATCTGTATCGAGCCCGCGAGGCGCAGCACGTTGCCCTTGTTGTCGCGCTCGGCCACGGCGCGCGAGCGCACCCACTCGTAGTGACCCTGCGCGGCGCGGATACGCACTTCCACGTCGTACGGCGCCTGGCGTTCGAAATGCGCGCGCGTGACTTCCTCCAGCCGCGCGCGATCGTCGGGATGCACGAGCTCGTGGAAGGCTTCGGGGGTCGGGGCGAGCTGCTTCTCCGCATAGCCGAGCAGCTCGCGAAAGCGCGGCGCGTACCACAGCGTGTTGTCGGTGATGGCCCACTCCCACAGGCCGTCCGAGGCGCCGCGCACCGCGCGCTCCAGGCGGATCTCGGCCTCGCGCAGCGCGAACTCGGCCTGCTTGCGCGTGGTGATGTCGATCATCACGCCCGTGCGCCGCACCACTTCGCCCGACGGGCCGAGCGTCTGCTTGGTGCGCTCGTCGACCCAGCGCAGCGTGCCGTCGGGCAGGACGATGCGGTATTCGCGCGACACGGCGAAGCCGCCGGCGATGCGCTCCACGCGCGGCGTGAGCACCTTCAGGCGATCTTCCGGGTGCACCAGGTTCAGCCACTCTGTGCCACGCAGCGCGCCTTGTGTCTGCGTGAGGCCGGTGATCTCGGAGAAATTGCTGGAGACCACGGACTGGCCGGTCTCGTGGTTCACGTCATAGGTTGCGATGCGGCCCGCGGCCTGCGCGATGGAGAGCGATTCGGCCGTGGTGCGCAGCTTCTCCTCGATCTGGCGGCGCCGGCTGACGTCCACCATCGTGCCCACCATGCGCGAGGGCTGGTCCTGCGCATCCAGCAGCACGCGGCCGCTGCTCGCGACCCAGATGATGCGGCCGTCGCCGCGCAGCGAGCGGTATTGCGTGTGGTATTCCCCGCCGGCCTTGCGCGCCTCGGTCAGGTCCTGGATCAGTGTTTCCAGGTCGTCGGGATGGACCGAGGCCATCCATTGCTCCTGCGTGA
>DASTQG010000134.1:0-2575 GCA_035761885.1 Steroidobacteraceae bacterium
GGCCGCACTTGGCCTTGCACGAACTCGGGCACGAGCGCGCGGCCCGCGAGCAGATTCGGCAGCGAGAAGTGCGGCAGCTTCGAGACGCCGAGCCGGCGCACGAGCCAATACGTCAGCGGCACCATCTTGTAGGCCACGACCATCGGCCGCTTCGTCAGCAGCGCCTCGAGACTCGCGGTTCCCGAAGCGGTCAGCACGACGTCCGACGCGGCCATGACCTCGCCGGCCCTGCGCGGAATCAGCGCGGCGTCGCCGAGATCCATGCCGGCGGTAGCTTGGCGGAAAAGCTCGGCAGTCGCGTCGCTTGCAAGCGCGACCGCGACCCTGAGACGGGGCCGCCGCTCCTTGAGCCAGGCGGCCGTCGCCATGAACGGCGCCGACAACCGCGAGACCTCGCTGCGGCGGCTGCCCGGCAGCACGGCGAGCACGGGCTCGTCCTGCGGCAGGCCGAGCTTGGCTCGGGCGGCACGCTTGTCGACGTCGAACGGGATCTGGTCGGCGAGCGGATGGCCGACGAACTTGGCGTTGACCCCATGCGCCTCGTAGAACTTGGGCTCGAACGGCAGCACGCAGAGCACGAGGTCCACGGCCTCGCGAATCGTCGCGACGCGCGACTGGCGCCAGGCCCAGACTTGCGGGCTCACGTACTGCACGGTCTTGATGCCGGCGCGCTTCAGCGCAGCCGCGGCAGGCTTGTTGAAGTCCTGCGCGTCGATGCCGATGAACGCGTCGACTCGCTCGCGCTCGATGCGCGCGACGAGCTCGCGCCGCAGCTTCAAGATGCGCCGCAAGTGCGGCAGCACCTCGAAAAAGCCCATGACCGCGATCTCTTCCGACCGATACCACGCCTCGCACCCGGCCGCGATCATCTTCGGCCCCGCCATCCCAACAAACCTCGCGTCCGGCGCCTGCGCTCTTATCGCCTCTATCAGGCCTGCCCCAAGCGTGTCACCAGACGCTTCTCCCGCCACTAGCGCGAACTTCAGCGGTCGGGTCATTCAGGCTCACCGCGCGGCCTGACTGCGCCGAGCTGTCGAGGGCCCTTCCCGGGACACGCGGGAAGAGCGTCCCTGCCGCTCGTGCGCGCACATCCCTTGTATCTTTGGCCCTTGAGGCACTCGCGCGGTAGATCGTCCATCCACGGTACCTCTGAGTCCGTCGCACAGCAGGATCGCCGCGCGAGTCTTTTCTGACCCGAACAGTTGGCGGGGCCACGCGAGTGAGCCCGAATCATTAGAGCAAGGCGGGGTAAGGAAGGATGAACAAGGAAGTGTTCGTTGGGATCGATATTTCGAAGGCACGGCTGGATGTTGCGAGCAGCACCGGGGAAGAGTTTTCGGTCGGCAACGATGAGGCCGGGCACGAACAGCTGCGCGAGCAGTTCAGCGCGGCGCAGCCAAAGCTGATCGTGATGGAGGCCACGGGCGGGCTGGAACGGGATCTGGCGCTGCAACTCGCGGCGGCGGGGTGCGAGATCCGCGTGATCAATCCCCGGCAAGTCAGGCGCTTTGCGCAGGCTGCGGGTGTATTGGCGAAGACCGATCGACTCGACGCGCGGGTGTTGGTGCGATTTGCCCAGGCGCTGAAGCCCGAGCCTCGAGCGGTGGCCGACGCGAATGTGCAGCGGCTGCAGGCCCTGATTGGGCGCCGGCGGCAATTGTTGGAGATGCTGACGATGGAGAAGAACCGGCTGCGCGTCGCTCACCCAGAGGTCCGAAAGGATTTGAAAGAGACGATCAAGTGGCTGGAGAGCCGGTTGAGAAACGCCAACGGCGACATCGGCGGAGCGCTGCGAGAATGCGGAGTCTGGCGCGAGAAAGTCGAGTTGCTGGAGACAGTACCGGGAATCGCTCGAATCACTTCGGTGAACCTCATCGCGGCGCTGCCGGAGCTCGGGAGACTCAACAGACGCGAAATCAGCGCATTGGCCGGAGTCGCGCCGTTCAACGACGACTCCGGACGGCACCACGGCAAGCGTCGCATCTTCGGCGGTCGCGCTGCAGCGCGCACCGCGTTGTACATGGCGGCGCTGGTCGGCTCCCGATACAACCCCGTGCTTCGTGCGTTCTACCAGCGGTTGCGCGCGGCCGGTAAGCCAGCCAAGGTCGCTCTCACCGCGTGCATGCGCAAGTTGCTGATCACCTTGAACACCATGATCCGTGAAAACCGCCCCTGGAGCCCCCCGACCAGTGCTTGACCGCGAAGACAGTTGCTGTGCGCACACGGTCTCGGGAAGGGCCCTCGACATCTCGACACAGTCAGGCCGGGACAGCTCGACGCGAGACCCAGCGCGAGACAACTCGGCGCGAGACCCGTGGCGAGACATCTGGCAGCGAGGCCGAGGATGCGAACCACTGACGGTGCGTGGCCGGCGGCGAGCGTGTGCCCGAGAGGGCCCTCCCGAGAGCGTGTGAGCACATGGATGTGCGAACACGAGCCCCAGGGATGGTCTTCCGGCGTGTCTCGCGAAGGCCCCTCGACGGCTCGGCGCGGTCAGGCCGTGCGGTGAGCGCGAATGACACGGCCGTTGCGGTTCGCGTTGGTGGCGGGGGAGGCGTCGGGGGACACGCTCGGG
>DASTQG010000135.1:0-2983 GCA_035761885.1 Steroidobacteraceae bacterium
GTCAGCGCGTCGAACTTGAGCGTGTCGGTCTGCTCGTAGACCGTGCCGTTGTTGAAGCGCAGGTGCGTGTACCCGGCATACGGCGCGATGTAGGCGCGCGTCTTGTCGGCATCCTGTGCCTGCGCACCCGTGGCCGCGACCATGGCGCCGGCGGCGACCAACCACTTTGCAATCCCCATCTGAATTCTCCTTGCGCGCGTTGACGCGCGTGATGGGGCCGACCATACGGGGTGAAGTTAGACGCGCTCAATGCCGCGCGACGGGTATTGGATTTCGCTACCACCGGGCGAGCATGGCGCGCCCATGAGCAACTCACATTGTCGCGGGTCGCGCGAAGCGATCCGCGGATTCGCGCGGCCGGCTGGGAATCCGACTTTGCATAACGCGGTGAAAAGGCAATCTGTCGATTGACCGGGGAATCCCTGGGCTATGCTACGGCCAGGTTTCTTCAGGCGTGCGACATGGATTCTTCCGAACTGCAGCGCTTACGCGCCGCCATCAATCGCGATCCCGGCAACGCCGAGTTGCGCTACTTGTTAGGCGCCGAGCTCGCCGAGCGGCGCGAGTATCCGGAAGCGGTAGTGCAGTTCCGCACGGCGCTCGACATCAACCCCAAGCTGCACTTCGCGCGGCTGCAACTCGGCCTGCTGTATCTGACGTTGTCGCAACCGGGCGATTCGCTGACGGTGTGGGCGCCGCTCGAGGAGCTGGACGAAAACGCGGCCCTGAAGGCATTCAAGCGGGGACTCGAAGCGCTGATCCGCGACGATTTCCCGACCTGCATCGGGTACCTGCAGCAGGGCATCGACCTCAACAAGCACAACACCACGCTCAACGAAGACATGTCGCTGCTCATCGAACGGGTACGGGATGGCAGCGTGATCGCACCGCCGGCGGCGGCCGCGCCCTTCGGGCCTTCCAGCACGCGTCACTGAAGACTGCGGCCCTGGCGGGACCCGGCGTCTGCTAAAGGGGTATCCGCCGGAATCCGCGACGGTTTAGTGCCCGCGGAAAGTTCGCCCAACTTCGGTTTTGAGGCTTGTTTTGCCGGTGTATGCTACGGCCCATGAACCAGCCCGATCTCAATCAGATCAAGGCCGCCGTGGCCCAGGACCCGCGCAACGCGGAGCTGCGTTACCTGCTCGGCGCGGAACTGGCCCAGCAGCGCGAGTACGACGCCGCGGTCGTCGAGATGAACACGGCGCTCGAGCTCGACCCCAACCTGCACTTCGCGCGCTTCCAGCTCGGCCTGCTGTATCTCACCATGGCGCTGCCGAACCAGTCGATCGACACCTGGGCTCCGCTGGAGAGCCTGGACGAAGACGCGGCGCTCAAGTACTTCAAGCGCGGGCTCGAAGCGCTGATCCGCGACGACTTCAATTCCTGCGTGGCACTGCTGCGCCAGGGCATCCAGCTCAACACGCAGAACGCTCCGCTGAATCGCGACATGAACATGGTCATCGATCGCGTCGGCGCCGTGGTGGAGCCCGTGCCCATGCCCGTACCCGCACCGCAGGCCGCTCCGATGCCGGAGAAGAGCTCGCCTTCGGGTGTGCGCACCGACTTCTCGCTGTACGGTGATCCCGGCGGCACCAAGCACTGATCCAGATCCATGCTCGATCCGCTGCGCTCCCTGGCCGAGCTGGTCCGCACCCTCACCCGCTCGCGCTCCGAGAGCCGCCCCAACACCTCAGAGACCCAGCGCCAGCGCGGTCCGCGCGACAACGCTCCGATCACCGCCCGCCCGCCGACCGCCCTGAGCGCCAGCGAGGCATTGCGCGCGCGTCTGCGCCAGCGCCTGCGCGCCGTGGGCACGCAGGACAAGCGCCGCGCGCGTGAAGCCTTCGTCGAGACCGTGCTCGCCACCGAGCTCGGCGACGCGGTGACGCTCGATCCCGGCATGGCGGAGATCATCAGCAAGGTGGCGCAGCAGCTCGGCAGCGACGCGGCCACGGATCGCGATCTCGGCCTGTTGTTCGACGAGCTGGCGCGCTAGAGAGTCCGGTCGACGCGCGGCCTGAGGCCCAGCAACTGCCGCAGCCGCTGCAGCGCCTGCGCGTGCAGCTGCGACACGCGACCCTTGGTCACGCCCCACTCCGCCGCGATCTGCTGGAACTCCACGTGCTCCTCGTAGTGCCGTCGGATCAGCTCGCGCTCGCGTTCGGGTAACGAGGGCAGCAGCGAGCGCACCGCGCGCTTGAGTTGCGCCAGCTCCGTGACGGCGTAGGGATTCGCGGCCAGCGATTCGTCGATGATCTCGCCATCTTCCTGTTCGATGACATGGCTCAGCGCCAGGCCCACGGTGAGATTCACCAGCTCCTCGAGCGAGGCGCGCCGGTCGCCCTGGATTTCGTGACTCTTCAGCGATTCGAAGCGGTCGCGCGCGCGGCGCGACCAGAAGGCGCGCTGCGCGGCCAGCTCCGATTCGCCCTCGAGTCCGTTCAATACCGCGCCCTTGATCCGGTAGCTGGAGAACGCCTCGAAGGGCACCTCGCGCGCCGGGTCGTAGTGATCGATGGCCTCGACCAGGCCGACGCGCGCGTACTGCAGGTAGTCGGAGAAGGCCACGGAATTGTCGAGCCGTCGTTGATAGAGCCGCGCGGCGGTGATCCTGGCCAGCCCGATGTAGCGCTGGATCAGCTCGCTGCGCAGCTCCTGCGTGCGCGACGACGCGAATTCACGCCAGCGCGCACGATCCTGTTCGAGGTCGGCGGGGTCTTCCACGACCCCTCGTCAGTGAAAACTGCCCAGCAGGGAGCGCACGATCAGGGCCCAGCCGTCGATCATGACGAACATCAGCACTTTCAGCGGCAGCGAGATGATGGTGGGCGGCACCATGAGCATGCCCATGGACATGAGCACGCTCGACACCACCAGGTCGAGCAACAGGAACGGCAGGAAGATCACGAAGCCGATGGTGAACGCGGTCTTGAGCTCACTGAGCAGGAAGGCCGGAATGATGTGGATGGTCGAAACCTCCTCG
>DASTQG010000136.1:0-2027 GCA_035761885.1 Steroidobacteraceae bacterium
GGTGCTTGAGCACCATCGAGGTCAGGTACATGCAGCTCAGCACGTCGCCCAGGCGCGCGGACAGGTTCTCCTTCTTCTTGAGGTAACCGCCCAGGGTGAGCATCGCCACGTCCACGGCGAACGCGAACGAGGCGCTGAAGCGGTTCACGTGCTGGAAATAGCGGCTGGTCGCGCCGGTGTCCGGCACGCGCGTGAAGCGCGCGAGCGTGAGCGCCATGACCAGCGAGCGCACGGCGTTGCTGATGGTGAAGCCGACGTGGCCGAACAGCGCCTTGTCGAACTCCTCCAGGCCGCGCTCGCGGTTCGGATCGCGGGCAGCGTTCATCTCGCGCAGCACGAACGGATGGCAGCGCACCGCGCCCTGCCCGAAAATGATCAGGCTGCGTGTGAGGATGTTCGCGCCTTCCACCGTTATGGCCACGGGCACCACCTGGTAGCCTCGGCCGAGATAGTTGCGCGGCCCGAGGCAGATGCCCTTGCCGCCGTGCACGTCCATCGCGTCGTTCGCGACCTGGCGCGCCATTTCCGTGAGGTGGTACTTCAACATCGCCGACGGAACGGAAGGTTTCTCGCCGCCGTCGATCGCACCTGCGGTCACGGAACGGCCCGCGTCCATGATGTACGTGTACCCGGCCATGCGTGCGAGCACCGCTTCCACGCCTTCGAAGCGCCCGATCGGCATGTTGAACTGGCGGCGGATGCGCGAGTACGCGCCCGTGGCGTACACGCCCGCTTTCGCACCGCCGGTGGAATTGGACGGCAGGGAAATGCAGCGGCCCACGGAGAGTTGCTCGACCAGCATGCGCCAGCCCTGTCCCGCCATCTGCACGCCGCCGATGAGGTGATCGAGCGGCACGAACACGTCGCGTCCCTGGATCGGACCGTTCTGGAACGGCACGTTCAGGGGGAAGTGTCGCCGGCCGATGGTGATGCCCGCGGTGTTGCGCGGAATGAGCGCGCAGGTGATGCCGTAGTCGGTCTTCTCGCCCAGGAGCTTGTCCGGGTCGAACATGCGGAACGCGAGGCCGATGACCGTCGCGACCGGCGCGAGTGTGATGTAGCGCTTGGAGAAGTTGAGCTTGATTCCGATGATCTCACGCCCGTTGAAAGTGCCCTTGCACACCACGCCGGTGTCGGGGAGCGAGGCCGCGTCGGAGCCCGCGCGCGGCCCCGTGAGTGCAAAGCACGGCACGTCTTCGCCGCGCGCGAGGCGCGGCAGGTAGTGATTCTTCTGCTCTTCGGTGCCGTAATGCAGCAGCAGCTCGGCGGGGCCGAGCGAGTTCGGCACCGCGACCGTCGAGGAGGCGACCGCGCTGCGACTGCCGAGCTTGATGAGCACGCAGGAATGCGCGTAGGCCGAGAACTGCAGCCCGCCGTATTTCTTCGGGATGATCATCGCGAAGAAGCCCTTCGACTTGATGAAATCCCACACGTGCGGCGGCAGGTCGGCGCGCCGATGCGTGATGTCGAACTCATCGAGCATGCGGCACAGCTCTTCGCACGGACCGTCGAGGAATGCCTGCTCTTCGGCCGTGAGGCGCGGTGCATGCGCCGACATGAGCTTGTCCCAGCGCGGGCCGCCGGTGAACAGCTCGCCGTCCCACCACACGGTGCCCGCTTCCAGAGCTTCCCTCTCCGTGCTCGACATGCTCGGCAGCAGCCGCTTGTAGGTGCGCAGGAACGGCCGCGTGATGAAGCTCTGGCGGAACGGCTTGATGTTGAGCAGCCAGAGCGGCACGAGCGCGAGCCACAGCAGCGCGCGCCACGCCACGGCCCAGCTCGAGGTGGCGTCGGTGAAGACCGAGTAGGCGAGCAGCAGTGCCGTGAGCGAGAGGGTGGCGTTCAGCAGCGAGAAACGCCGATAGGTCACGAACAGGATCGTGCCTACGAACAGGAGGAACCAGAGCAGGCTGACCATGGGGAATCCTTTAGCGTTGCGGCCACTATAGCCGTCGCTGGATCACCCTGGCCAGCCATCGCCGGAGCCGCGCGCGAGCCCGCGCACGCGGCCCAGCGCGGCCGTTTTT
>DASTQG010000137.1:0-5079 GCA_035761885.1 Steroidobacteraceae bacterium
CGCGGATCGGGACGCGAGCGGAAGCCGCCGATGGTGGCGAGCGGCTCCGCGCCGGCGGAAATCGCCAGCGCGCGAAACTCGCTCAGATCCTGTTCTGTGGCTGGAGCGCCGACCCCGATACGAACCAGAACTGCGCGTTCACCGCTGCGCGGGCGCTCGAACAACCGGATCTCCCGTGTCTACTCCGGCGTTGCTTCGCCGGCGCCGGCTTCGTCCTCGGAGGACGGCAGGCGGATGTTGCGCGCCGGAACGACGGTCGAGATGGCGTGCTTGTAGACCATCTGGCTGACGCTGTTCTTGAGCAGCACGACGAACTGGTCGAAGGAGTCGATTTGACCCTGGAGCTTGATTCCGTTGACGAGGTAAATGGACACCGGCACACGTTCTTTGCGCAGGGTATTGAGAAAAGGGTCCTGTAAAGACTGCCCTCTGGCCATCTTTATCTCCTTGTTATTGATCGATTCTTTATCGCGGTCACCCCGTGCGGCCTGCTTCCCTGCGCATGACCGGCGACGAGGTTCCGAATAGCCCGACAGACTGAAATCTTAACATAGGCCCTTCGATCCTCAGGAAGAGATTGTCCCGGCGACAGTTCTTACAATTCCGACTGCCCGCTGCATGGCGTCAGCACGCGTCGCATCGATCCAATGCAGCCCGCCCTGCGTCGCCACCGGCGATCGGGACAGCGCGCGCAGCCAGGTCATCTGGCGTTTGGCCAGCTGTCGTGTCGCGGTGAGCGCCCGCTCCCTGCCTTCCTCGAGCGAATACAGTCCCTCCAGGTGTCCCCAGAGCTGCCGATAGCCGACCGCGCGCAGGGCGGGCAGTTCCGCATGCAGGTCGCCACGCGCACGCAAAGCTCGCACTTCGTCCACGAAGCCCTCGCGCATCATCGTGTCCAGGCGCTGCTCGATGCGCGCGTGCAGTTGCGCGCGCTCCGGGATGTCGGCCACGAGCAGCACGCGCGGGTAGCTCGCGAGCGGTGCGCGCTCGGCCTCCTGGGTCGAATCCTGCAACGAACTGAGAGGTGAGCCGGTGCTGCGGTACACCTCGAGCGCCCGCTGGATGCGTTGCGGGTCGTTGGGATGAATGCGCGCGGCAGCGCGCGGGTCCACGCGAGCCAGCTCGGCGTGCAGCGCGGGCCAACCACTGCGTGCGGCCTGCTCGTCGATCTCGGCCCGGATGGCAGCATCGCCCTCAGGGAGTCGTGCGAGCCCGTGCAGCAGGGAATGGAAATAGAGCATGGTGCCGCCGACCAGCACAGGAAGCTGTCCAGCCGCATGCACGCTCTGGATTGCTGCCTGTGCGTCACGAACGAACTGGCCGGCGGAGTAGCTCTCGGCGGGATCGCGGATGTCGACCAGGTGATGCACGACGCGTGCACGCTCGGCGAGCGTGGGCTTGGCGGTACCGACGTCCATCCCGCGATACACCAATGCGGAATCGACACTCACGATCTGCGCAGGGAAATTCGCTGCGAGCTCGAATGACAGACGCGTCTTCCCGGCGCCTGTCGGCCCCATCAGGAGTACGACAGGCAGCGCGACGGGCGGCCTCACACGATCGCTCGCCGGGGTCATGACGTTCAGCGGCCGCGCAGGAACAGCCGGTCCAGCTCGTTGAGCGAGATGCGCGTCCAGGTCGGGCGGCCGTGATTGCACTGGTCCGCGTGGTCGGTGCGCTCCATCTCGCGCAACAGCGCGTTCATCTCCGGCACCGTCATGGCGCGGTTGGCGCGCACCGCGGTGCGGCACGCGAGCGTCGCCATGACCTCGTTGGCGCGCGCGCCGACGCGCTCGCTGCTGCCGTGCTCGGCGAGATCCGCCAGCACGTCGCGCACCAATGCACCGATGTCGGACCTCGCGAGCAGCGCCGGCACCTGGCGCACCGCGAGTTGCGTGGGCGCGATGCGGTCCAGTTCGATGCCGAGCTGTGCAAAGGCGGCACGCTGCGCTTGCGCAAGCTCCGCCTGTGCGAGCGTGACCTGCACGACGATGGGTACCAGCAGCGCCTGCGGCGCAGCGGGCGATGCCGTGGCGGTTTGCTTCAAGCGCTCGTACATGACGCGCTCGTGCGCGGCATGCATGTCGATCAGGATCAGGCCGTCCGCCGACTGCGACAGGATGTAGATGCCGTGCAGCTGGCCGAGCGCGAAGCCGAGCGGGTATGCATCCTGGGAGGTGGACACTGCGCTGGACGGGTCGGCGATTTCAGACGCGAACGGTTGCGCATCGCCCGCGAAGCCGCTGGTCGCCCCATTCCCGGGAACGTACGCGGCGGCCCGCTCGCGCAACGCGAGATGCGACTGGTGAGGTCCGTAGCCCGGCGTCATCCCGGCGGAGGGCAGCTGCATCGTGTGCTTGTAGCCGGGTCCTTCACCGTCGGCGCGCGGGCGTGTTTCTCGCAATGCCTGCTCGACGGTGCGCATGACGAAGTCGTGCACCGTGCGCGGATCGCGAAAGCGCAGCTCGAGCTTGGTCGGATGCGCGTTCACGTCCACGCCCGCGGGATCGATCGAGAGCTCGAGCACGTACGCGGGGTGGCGGCCGTGATAGAGCACGTCGCGATAGGCCACCCGCACGGCGTTGATGAGCTGCCTGTCGCGCACGTAGCGTCCGTTCACATACCAGTACTGCAGGTCCGGCTGCGCCCGCGCGAAGGTCGGCAGGCTGATCCAGCCATGCAACCGCAGGCCGGTGGCCGCGTGATCGATGTGCAGCGCGTGCTCCAGGAACTCCGCCCCACAGATCTGCGCAATGCGTTCCTCGCGCGCGCGCTCGGTCGTGGCCGCCGGCAGGGCCAGCACGCGCCTTCCGCCGTGCGTGAGTGTGAAGGCGACTTCGAAGCGGCTCAGCGCCAGGCGTTCGACGAAGCGATGCGTGTGCTGGAATTCCGTCGCCTCGCTGCGCAGGAACTTGCGCCGCGCCGGTACGTTGAAGAACAGATCGCGCACCTCCACGGTGGTGCCCGCGGCGTGGGCCGCGGGCCTGGGCTCGCTCACCACGCCTTCGTCGACGCGAACGCTCCAGCCATGTTCCGCGGCAGCCGTGCGCGAGCTGAGCGCGAGGCGCGACACCGAGGCGATGCTGGGAAGCGCTTCACCGCGAAAGCCGAGGCTCACCACCTGCTCCAGGTCCTCGAGTGCCGCGATCTTGCTGGTCGCGTGCCGCGCCAGCGCGAGGGGCAGTTCCTCGCGCGCGATGCCGCTGCCGTCGTCGCGGACTCGGCACAGCGCCGCGCCGCCGCGCTCGATGTCGATCTCCACGTGGCGCGCCCCGGCATCGAGCGCGTTCTCCACCAGTTCCTTGATGACCGAGGCGGGCCGCTCGACGACTTCGCCGGCGGCGATCTGGTTGATCAGCTCGGGATCGAGGACGCGGATGGGCATCGGCGCATTCTACGCGGTGCATCAGGTACCGGACTTTGCAATATTGCAAAGTCCGGTACCTACCGGTGTCAGTGGCCGCCGTCGGCGCCGGAACCGGAGATCGCGATCTGGCGGGTGCCGGCGCTGCGCGCCGCGACGAGCGCGGCCACGCGCGTCCCGGGCGGAGGATTCTCGTGAAAATATCCGCGGATGCCGGCGTGGATCGCGGTGGCGAGCTTTTCCTGGTGGCGCCGGTCGCGCAAGCGCTTCTCTTCGCCCGGATTGGAGATGTAGGCGGTCTCCACCAGCATCGAGGGAATGTCCGGCGACTTGAGCACGATGAAGCCGGCCTGCTGCACTTCGGGCTTGCGCACCTCGCCGACCCGGTCGAGCTCGACCAGCACCCGCTGCGCCGCGCTCATGCTCGCGCTGATGCTCGCGGTCTGCGACAGATCGAGCAGCACCTTGGCGAGCACGTCGTCCTTGTCGTCCAGCGACACGCCGCCGATCAGGTCCGAGGCGTTCTGCCGGTCCGCGAGCCAGCGCGCCGCCTCGTTGCTCGCGCCGCGCGTCGACAGGATGTAGATCGAGGAGCCGGAGATGTTGCGATCGCGAATCGCATCGGCGTGGACGGACACGAACATGTCGGCGCTCTGCTTGCGCGCTTTCAGCATGCGGTCGCGGTGCGGTACGAAGTAGTCGCCATCGCGCACCAGCACGGCGCGCATGCCGGGCTCGCGGTTCACCCGCTCGGCGAGGGCGCGCGAAATCGCCAGCACCACGTCCTTTTCACGCGTGCCGGCACGGCCGATCGCGCCCGGGTCTTCGCCGCCGTGTCCCGCATCGATCGCGATGACGATGTCACGGCTGTCGCTCGCCGGCGCGTGCGGCGCCTTGACGGCCGCGGCAGTGGCGCCGCTGGTCGCCAGATCGACCACCAAACGATGGCCGTAGGTCTCGTTCGGCTCCACCAGGAAACTCTTGGGCTGCACGCTCTGGGCGAGATCGAGCACCACTCGCAGGCTGCCGTCTTCGCGCGGCGCGGTACGCACCTGGCGCACGACGCCCTGCCCCGCGAAGGAATCCCCGGCGGGCGCGGCGAGCTTCGCGTCGGCGATGTCGATGACGACCCGATGCGGATTCGACAAGGTGAACAGGGTGTGTCCGGCGGCGGCGCTCAGATCGAGCACGACGCGCGTGCTTTCGGCGCTCGCCCACAGACGCAGATCGCGAACTTCGATGAATTCTGCGGCGACGGCCGCCCGGGCCGACAGAACGGCTGCCAACGCCAGCGAGAAGAGCGATCGAATCATCGGGACCGTCGGCCTCGAAAGTCGCCCGTACTCTACGCCAGCTCGACGCGGAATTTCAATGAAAATGATGGGGATAGATGGCTTATCTGAACCACTCCTGAACGACGGCGCGCCCGCGCTCGCTGCGCGCGTCCACGTGCAGCGTGCGGGCCTCACCCTGGAAATGGAGTCGCAACGCCACGTCGGGTTCCGGCAGCGCGCCCGCGCCACGTTCGGGCCACTCCACGAACAGCAGATGGCGCGGCAACAGCAGGTCGCGAACGCCGAGCGTATCCAGCTCGCCCGGCGAGGAAAGGCGATAGAGATCGAGGTGCGCGAGCGTGCGCCCGTCGACGCTGTAGGTTTCGATCAGGGCGTAAGTCGGGCTTCGAATCGTGTCGGCGATGCCGAGCGAGCGCAGCG
>DASTQG010000138.1:0-2197 GCA_035761885.1 Steroidobacteraceae bacterium
CGGTGCGGCCGTCGAGGGTTTAGCCTGCAGGCGCCCGTCGGGACCGGGAGCCACCTTCTGATCGAACACCGGGCCCTGCACACAGCCTTCCGCCGAACTACTGACGAACAGGACGTCCTGCGCGGGCATGGCCTGTCCGAACGCGGCCGCGGCCACCAGGCACGTCGCCGCCGTCATCAACAACGCTTGCTTCTTCATCTGCTCCTCCGCTGGATCACTCGTTCACCGGCACGATACGCACGATGCGCATGGAGCCGTCGTTGGCGACGCGCACGTCGACCCAATACTGTCGCTCGTCCTCGGCCGGCAACGCCGCACTCACCGCGCGCAGGGTGTCCAGGTTGGCGCGGACGCGAAATACGGCCGCATCCGTCGGCCAGAGCGAATACTGGCCCGTCGGAACCACCGTGAATGCGTCAGGAGCGGCGTACGGCTGCATATCATGACCCGCGTCGTTCGCCAGCGGGTTCGTTGGCAACACGTCCGCGACTTCCGCGGGTGGCGCTTCACGCTGCACGCTCCCGCCGAGCCAGAGGATCAGGCCGGCCGTCAGAACCGCGGCACAGCCTGCCGCAAGCGCCGGGCCGATCCGCCGGGGATTGATCTTCCGCCACGCGCGGTCATGGCGTTCCTTGTGGTTGCGCTCGATGGCCAGCGCGATGCGCTCATCGAGCTGCGCCGACGGTCGGCTGCGGCGCAAATGCGCGCCGTAGGCCGCGACTTCAGCCGATGGCAGTTGAAGGAGTTGCGTCATGTCGGAGTCTCCGGGCACGCAAGCGCAGGCGGCGCGTTCGCCGCGACCTCCTGGCGTCTTTCCGCTACCGGCGTCCTGGCTGTATCGAGACTCTGCGCCAGCGCGGCACGGGCACGATGCAGGCGCGAGCGCACCGTACCGATGGGGCAATCGAGAATCTGCGCGACCGTGGCGTACGGCAACTCCTCGAGATCGCAGAGCGCCACCACTTCGCGATGTACCACGGGCAACGCGGCGACTGCCGCGCGCACGCGATCGACGAGCCGGGCGCGATCGAGCGCATCCTCCGAGTCCGGCGCCTCTTCCGAGAGTTGCGCCGCGTCCGTGCGCAATGCGTCGCCAGCGAGCGCGCCCTCGTCGCTTTCACGCCAGCCGCGCCGCGCTACGCGCGACCACTGGTGGCGTGCGATGCCATAGAGATAGCCCGCCACCGAACCGCGCGAGGCCTCGAAACGCCTCGGGTCGTGCAGGAACTCGACGAACGTGTCGTGAACCATGTCCTCCGCCACCTGCCGCGATGCTCCCATCGCGAGCCCGAACCTCAGGAGCGCCGCGCCGTGACGCCGGTACAGCTCGCGAGCGGCGTTCGCATCGCCGCCGCACAGCAGTTCGACGAGCCGGACATCCTCGGCCGCGGGATCGGTCATGAACGACGTCGCTCCAGACTGGTACAGAGCATTGCCATCGGCGCGGCGAAAAGTTCCATCGCGCTCATCACGACGGACGACGTTCGTCCCCGAGGTAAGCGGCGCAGCTACTTGGCCGGCTTGCCGACGATCCCCGCGAGCTGTTCCAGCGCACGCTCCTTCGCTTCTGCCGAGTAGCCTTCGTAGTAGCGGTCGATCAGGCGCCGCGCCAGGGAAATCTTGGCTGCCCGCGCATCCGGAGGGAGCTCGAAGCCGCGCTCGTCGAACGCGAGCATGAACTTGAACAGGCGCTCGAGCTGCGGCTCCGGCATGCCGCGATCGGCTTCCACCTGCCGGCGGATCGTCGCGCACAGGCGGTTCGCGTACGTCGTCGCGAGATTGCGCGCGACCGACTGGAACGCGACCGGGCCGCTGGTCATCACCTCGTCGAGCAATGCGAGACCTTCCTCGAGGTGGAACAGGCCGTCGTCGGAACGATGCAGCGCCTCCGCTTGCGCGAGGTGCGCGCGCGCCACTACGAGCTTCGGCGGCTCGCTCATGCGCTCTCCCGGCGCGCGGCCGGCAGGATCGATGCGAGTCGTGCGGCGCCCTCAGTGATCTCGTTTTCGCTCGCGCCGGCATACCCCAGCAGGAATCCCTGGTGCGCACGCGACCGCGCCGCCTGGCTCGACAGCGTGTGCAACACGAGACCGATCTTCTCGGCGCGCACCGCGAGCGCACGGTCGGTCACCCGCGCGCTCAGCTGCGCGTTGAGTGTCACCGTCAGGTTCATGCCGACTTCCTGGCGCGGAATGCA
>DASTQG010000139.1:0-5190 GCA_035761885.1 Steroidobacteraceae bacterium
CGGCCACCGCGCTGTGGTACTCGCCGGCGCTCAGTTCCTGCCGGCCGAGAAAGAAGCGCGTCGTGTCGGCGAGCGAGATCGTGACGTACGGGCAACTGTCGCAGCTGCGTGCGCTGACGGAGCTGCCGACGGTGGATGGAACGGTCACGCGTGCGGTGCTCGTCTCGATGGCCGCATCCGGCGAGAGGAGCTCGGCGCCGGCGGGCGCGGCTGCGAGCCAGGTGGCCGCAAGCAACAGCGCGGCGCAGGCGTTCTTGATCGTGCGATACATGGTCGTTTCTCCCTGGATCCTTACGGCGTCACCGGCGGCACCGGCGGCGCGACCACGGGGGCCGTGAGCCCGGTCGGCTCACCGACCAGCGGAGGCGGTGTGCCCGGGTCGAAAGGCGAAATCACGAACAGGCCCTGCACGTGGGTGGTGGTGGCACCACGCACCGAAGTGCCGGTGCTCTCGACTTCGAAGTGGAAGGTCGAAAAGCTGTCCCAGCGGTTGCCCCACATCGCCTGCTGCGGACGGTTCACGTCCGGCTGCGGCGTGATCGCGCCTTCGTAGTAGTCACCGGCGCTCGAGGGAACCTGGGTGCGCGCGAGCGGCGTCGAAGCGACACCCGGGTTGAAATTGGCGTTGCGGATCGCCTGCTCGATGCCGGTCTCCGCAGCCTGGAAGGCGTTCTCCTGCCACTGTGCGTTGCCGGCCATGATGAGCTCGGTGCTGGCAGTGTTCATGCCCGTCACAGCGAGCAGCGTGAGCACGAGCAGGAGCATGAGTCCCACTACGAGTGCGGCGCCGCGCTGACGGGTCTTGTTTGCGAATTTCATGTTGCGCATGGTTCAGCCCAGCGAGTTGCGCACCTGGATCGTGCGCGTGAGCAGCAGGCGTCGGAATCCGTCGTTCGGGGTGTAGATGCGGTTGCCGTAGGTATAGGTACGGCCGTCGACGAAACCGACTTCCGGCGCCTCGGCGCGGATCAGCAGCCACACGCGCACCGAGACCACCTGCGTGCCCAGCGGCAGCACGGTGTCGGGATCGACGTAGCGCACCGCATCGCCCGCGACGCCGCTCGGATCGACGCCGAGCTGCACCTGGAAGTCCTCGACGCCCGGAATGATCTCCTGGTCCTGGAAGTCCGGGCCCGCCCCGGTCGGCACCAGCGACTGGCGGCGCAGCGAAGGCATGCCCGCGCGGTCGTCGGAGTCCGCGGAAACGTAGTAGGTGTTGACGATCAGGTCGTTGATCTGCGAGGACCCCGCCACCACCGCGCCGGGCGCTGCACCGTCGCTGAACAGCCGCCCGAGCGTGCGCGAGCTCCAGATCTGGATCGTCTCGTCGCTCTCGGCCGTCGCGTTGGCCGAAGCGCGCCGGATGGTGAGCGTGTCCGCCTCCGGCTGCTCGTTGCCGCTCGGTCCCGCCGCGCACTCCAGCGTGTATTCGTTGTCCGAGCCTTCCACCGTGGTGTAGAGGTCCAGAGCGAAGTTGTCGCCGCACTCGTGCGCATTGTTCGTGCCGAGGGCGGAGGCGCCCTCGTCCTGCGCGGCGCGGCCGACGATCAGCTCCGGATCGTTCATGAGCCCATAGAAGCTGCTCATGCGGATGTCCGGCTCGATCACGCTCATCGCGTAACGACCGCTCTCCTGCAGGCGCGCGACGCTCTCGTTGACGCCATAGGAGCTGCGGCTCTGGGCGTACACGTACACGGCGCCGCCGATCAGGACCATGCCGATGACGAGCGCCACCATGAGCTCGATCATGCTGAAGCCGCGCTGGCGCGGCGCGCGCGGGCGCGAGCTCATATCTGCATCCTCAGCGTGTAGGTCAGGCCATTCGGCTCGGAGGGCTCGACCCAGTTGACCTGGATCGTGTAGGTGCGCAGCAGCGGGCCGCCTTCGACGGTCACCGTGCCCTGCAGCGTGTCGTCATCACCGTCATCCGGCAGCGCCGCCGCGATCTCCTGGCGCCAGCGGAACAGGTCGTCCGCCGCCATTGCGCTGCGCGTGCAGTCGTCCGCATCGTCCGCATTGGTGTCGGCGCAGCCGTTGTCCTCGGCGTCGCCTTCGTACGCCTCGCCCGCGCGGGGATTGGCGCGGATGCGGTCCGCCATGTCGCCTGCAAGGTTCACGGCGAGCGTGCGGTAGATGGCACCGTTGCTCGCGCGCAGGGTGCTCACGTACAGGCCGGCGATGCCGAGCATGCCGACCGAGAGCACCACGAGCGCGACCAGGACCTCGACCATGCCGACGCCGCCGGTGGTCCTGCGTTTGAGGTGGCCATGCGGGCGAGCCATCACGGGCATTCCTCCTCGATGTTGTCCAGCGCGGTGTCGATTTCAGTCTTGTCGCGAGTGACCCGGGCGCGGCCGGTGGCCGTGATCAGTACGGCACGCGCGGCCGAGGAGCCGGCGCTGATCGCCGCAGTGCCGCGGCTGTCGCAGATCACCACGTTGGAAGTCGGAACCTGCCCGCCTGCGGCTTCGGCGGCGAAGCCGCTCGGCCGGAACTTGACGATGCCGGTCTCGTCGGCATTCACGCGCACCATCACGCCATCGGCGATGCCCATGTGGCGCACCAGGACCGGCTCGTCGGCGGAGTTGTCCGGCTCCCAGTCGTTGTCGGCGTCGACCCACACCACCCACTGGCTGTATTCGCCGCCGCTGCACTCGGGAACCGCTTCGCCGGCGTCAGCGGTCGCGCACATCGCGACGGGCAGCTGCCGCTTGATGGCCTCGGTGCGCGCGGAATGCAGCGACGCGATCATGTCATTGGCCGCGGAGGTGAGGCGGCTGTTGAGCATGAAGGAACGGAAGTTGGGAACCGCCATGCCGAGGACGATTCCGGCCACGGCGAGCGTGACCATCAGTTCCATCAGGGTGAAACCGCTGTGTCGCTTTTGCATGGCGCGCCTTATCCGCTGGCGCGCGCAGGCAACTCAAGTCGCCCCGACGATCGGGGAGACGCACCTGACGAGTGGCGGGCCGGTGCGACTCAGTTCACACATTATTTTGCGTGACGCGCTGCTCGATTTTGCGGCGCATGACATAACGCCGCGGCACGCCAGGAGTGGGGAGTTGACCTAGCGGGTTTCGGCGGCCAGGTACGCGATCAGCGCGCGGCGATCCGCCGCATTCTGCAGTCCCGCGTACGCCATGATCGTACCCGGCACCAGGTCGGTCGGGCGTGCCAGCCACGCATCCAGCGTCTGCTCGTTCCACGTGATGCCGGATTTCTTCAGCGCTTCGGAGAACTGGAAATCGGGCGCCGTGGCGGCGCGCGTGCCGAACATGCCGTGCAGGTTCGGGCCGACCTTGTGCGGATCGCCGGCCTTGAGCTCGTGACAGGCCCGGCATTGCAGGAAGAGGCGCTTGCCGCGGGCGGGGTCGGGCTCGGCCGCGTCGAGTGAAGACGAGAGGAGCAGGCTCGCCGCGAGGGCGGCTGTGACGAAAGAGCGCATGCGCGGGACGCTACCTGCAACCCGCGTGCGGATTCACGCCCTGGACGCCGGCCACACCAACCAGCGGACGCCGAAAAGGGGACAGTCCCCTTTTCAGCTCCGGCGCATCATCTTGCGGATTTCGGCCAGGTGCTCCTCCTCGGCCGCGATCTGCGCGCGCGCGTATTCCTCGAGCAGGATGCTGTGGCCGGCCGCGAGCTCCAGCAGGCGCCGGTACTCCGCCAGGCCCAGCTCTTCGTGGACGAGCGCCTCCTTGAGGATGTCGTCGACCGAGTGCTTGTGCGTCTCGAGCAGGTCGCCGATCTTGAGCGAGGGGTGTCCGCCGAGCGTGGTCACGTGCTCGCCGGCGAGCACCGCGTGGTCCCGCGACTCGTCCGCCTGCTTGCGCAGCCAGCCGGTGATCGGGATGCGGTTGTGGCCGAAGATCATGAAACTGTAATGCATGTAGCGCACCACGCCGGCCAGCTCCAGTTCCAGGATGCGGTTCAGCACCTGGATGGCCGCTTCGTTGTCGAGCTTCGACCCGGCGTTCTTGCTCATGACTCTCACCCCTGGTTGTCCATGCATCGACGACGGTGCGATGGTACGCGCATAGGCTACGATAACGCCATGCAGTGGCACCATGAAACCTTCACCGTCAGCGACGCGCGCGAACGGCTCGACCTGGACGTCATCCACGGCTATCTCGCCCGCTCCTACTGGGCGAAAGGCGTGCCTCGCGAAATCGTCGCGCGTTCGATCGAGCACTCGCTGTGCTTCGGTCTGTATGCCGACGGCGCGGATGGCGCGAGCGAGCAGATCGGCTTCGCGCGCATCATCAGCGATCGCGCCACCACGGCGTACCTGGCAGACGTGTTCGTGCTCGAATCGTGGCGCGGGCGCGGGTTGTCGAAGTTCCTCATGCGCTGCATCCGCGCGCACCCTGACCTGCAGGGCCTGCGCCGCTGGATGCTGGCGACGGCCGACGCGCATGGCCTGTACCGCCAGTTCGGCTTCCTGCCGCTCGCCGATCCTGACCGGATGATGGAGATCGTCGACCGCGAGGTGTACCTGCGGCTCAGGTAGCCGCGGAAGGCGCCACGCTCACCAGCGGTTCCTGGATCTGCCGGTACAGGTCGTGCGCCAGCTCGCGCGCGACTTCCACCGGCAGGTAAGGAATCCGAATCAGGAACGCGCGAGCGCTGCCGCCCGCGGCATCGATGGCAACACTCGCCATGCGATGGCGGCGGTCGAACGGCGACTCGGCGAGCTCCACCGACTGCACGCGGTTGCGTGGCGCGATGACGAGCCGTCGCGTGAGCCATCCCCGCCGGAACAGGAGCACCTCGGGCGTCATCGCCCAACGCGTGTAACGCACGTACTGGCGCGCATGAAACGCGGCGAGCGGAACCGTGAGCAGAACGACCAGCGCGCCCGCATAGCCGAGGAACCAGGTCGCGGGCAGCAGCGCGAGCAAAGACCCGACGAAGGCGCTGCGCCTGAACACGCGACGGCGCGCACCGGCGGCCAGCGGCTGCCAGTCGGGTTGCGTCGCGGGGTCGAACTGCGGCAAGGCGCTGGCGATGAGCTGCGGCGCGCGGGCGGGCGTCGTGACCGGTGCGAGCCAACGCATGCGGTCGGCCTGCTGCTCACCGCCCTCCTGCGCGTCGCCCGCGAGATCAACCTGCAAAGACACGCGATCGAGCAATCGATGCAGGAACGTCTCCGTCTCGCGCACTGCCTGGATACGCTGCTGGCGCAAGGTG
>DASTQG010000140.1:0-5688 GCA_035761885.1 Steroidobacteraceae bacterium
TTCGACCGCGTGCACTGGAAGGTGCTCGCGATTGCCGCGGCGGGCAACAAGGTGCTCACGGAGCGAGTGGATGACTTCACGCTGGGCGGTGTCGACGTATCGCTGCCGCTGATGGGCATCTTCGAGATCGAGGACGGATCCATCCGCGCCTGGCGCGACTACTTCGACATGGGCATGTATCGACGCCAGCTCGATGCTGGCCGCAAGGACTGAAACACCATGGATCTCGAACTCGCCGGGAAGGTCGTGCTGGTGACGGGAGGGAGCCTGGGCATCGGTGCCGCGACGGCATCGTCCTTCGCGCAGGAAGGCGCGCGCCTGGCGATCAGCGCACGCGATGCCGGGACGCTGGAACGCACTGCCACGCGGATCGCGCAGGAAACCGGCGCAAAGGTGCATCCGGTGCCGTGCGATCTCACGCAGCCCGAGCAGATCGAGGCGCTGGTGCAGAACGTGATCGCGCATTACGGAACGATTCACGTGCTCGTGAACAACGCCGGAGGACCGCCGGCCGGCCCGGCGGACAGGCTGACGGACGCCGACTGGCAGCGCGCGTTCGAGCTCACGCTCATGTCCGCCGTGCGCACCACGCGCGCGGTGCTGCCCTTCATGCGACGACAGCGCTGGGGGCGCATCGTCAACGTCTCCTCGTATTCCGTAAAGCAGCCGATTCCCGACATCATGCTGTCCAACAGCCTGCGGCTCGCCGTCTCGGGCTGGGCCAAGACTCTTTCGGCATCGATCGCGGCCGACAACGTCCTCATCAACACCGTCGCGCCGGGATGGACGCGCACCGACCGGGTTTCGCACGTCTTCGAAGCGCGCAGTGCCGGCACCGCCGCATCCCCGGCCGACATCGAGGCGCAGATCGCCCGCAGCATTCCGCTCGGCCGGCTCGCGGAACCTCGCGAGATCGCCGATGCGATCGTGTTCCTCGCCTCCGCTCGCGCAAGCTATGTCACCGGCACGCTGCTGGCGGTGGACGGAGGCGTGATTCAAAGTTCCACGTGACCTTCAACGAATCGTGCGGCCACCGTCGACCACCAGCGTTTCACCCGTTACGAAGCCCGACTGGTCCGAGAGCAGCCAGGCCGCGGCCTGTGCCTGCTCGGCCGGCGTTCCGAAGCGTTGCAGCGGAATCGCGTCCAGTGTCTTCTGCTCCCCACCCGGCCGCGTGAGCATCTGTCGTTCCAGCATCGGCGTGCGCGTCGTGCCCGGGCACAGGCAGTTGACGCGGATGCCGTGCGGGGCGGCATCGAGCGCGGCGCAGCGCGTGAGCCCGACGATCGCGTGCTTGCTCGCGGAATACGCCGCGAGACCCTCATATCCGCGCGTGCCCGCGATCGAGCTGGTGTTGACGATCGCTCCGCGGCGGCGTTGCTTCATCACGGCGATCTGCGCACGCAGGCACCGCCACGTGCCCTTCACGTTGGTCGCGAGGACGTCGTCGATCACCTCCTCGGTGATTTCGTCGATCGGGCACGCATCCTGCGTGATCGAGGCGTTGTTGAACGCACCGTCCAGGGCGCCGATGTCACGCTCGATCCGGGCGACGACTTCCTCCACGCTACCGACGCGCCTGACGTCGGCACTGAAGAAATGGACCCGGTGCCCTTCCGCGAGCAGCCGTTGCACCTCGGGTTGCGCGGCGCTCGGGTTGCGCGCGACACCGATGACCACTGCCCCCTCCTCGGCGAAGACCCGCAACGCGGCCAGGCCGATGCCAGAGCTCGCGCCCGTCACCAGGACAATCCGTGATTCGAGAATCATGATGTGCTCTCCGGCGCCCTCAGAGACGATAGAGCTCGACTTCGTTCGTCAGGATCTGCGCGCTGCCGTCCGCTGCGAGCAACATGGCCGCGCGCAGAGCGCCGTCCATGCTGTCGAACCACAACTCTTCGATGCAATCCACGTCGAGGCCCCAGCGCACCCCGTTCTCGGGCGGCAACGGCATGTTCACGACGTGACCCTGCAACGCGATGCCCGCGCGGCCCAGCCGCTCCCGCATCGCAGCTGCCTGCAGCTCGCGCGGTCCTGCCGCGGTCACCAATCGTGTGAGCTTGAAGGCCTGCGAGCCAGACCTCGGTGTGAGCAGCAGGCGCTCGTGCATGAGGATGCAACAATCCACGATGGGCCTGGCGAAAGTCTCTTCCTCGTCGCGCTCCATGCTCTCACGCGAGCTCGTGTCGGCGAGATGCGCCGCCCGCGCCGCCGGGGATCGATGCCACACGATACCGATGCCATCGTGAGTCGTGTCCAGGACGCCCGCGCATTGCGGGGCTGCCAGGACGTCGCAGTGAACGTAGCGTGCAACGTTCTTCCAGCGCGGCAGCGACATGCCCAGAGCGCCGTGCGCGCGCCAGCGCGCCGTGAACTCGTGAGGTTGCAGCCGCGGATGACGCTGCGCGACGTAGATGAGCTTCGGCTGTAGTTCCGTCATGGTGGAGCGATGAACCTCTTCTCACCTTTCCGCTGCCGTGGCATGCAACTGCGCAACCGGGTGGTGATGGCGCCGATGACGCGTGAGTTCGCGCCGCGCGGTGTGCCGACCGACCAGATGACGGAGTACTACCGCAAGCGCGCCGCTGGCGGGACCGCGCTCATCATTACCGAGGGCACGCCGCCCGATGCAGTAGGCGCCTTCGGCGCCAACGTGCCGCGCTTCTACGGCGAGGATGCGCTCGCCGGCTGGGGCCGCGTCGCGCAGGCGGTGCACGCGGAAGGCGCCGCGATCATGGCCCAGCTCTGGCACGTCGGTGCGTTCGAGCCTTCCGTCATCGGCATGCAGGACAGTCTCGCATTGCAGAACCGCCTGAGCCCTTCCGGCCTGGCCGGACCGTCGCGCCCGCTCGGCCGTGCGATGACCCAGGGCGACATCGATGCAACGATCGGCGCTTTCGGTGCAGCGGTGCACGGTGCGCGACGACTCGGTTTCGACGGCGTGGAAATTCACGGCGCCCATGGTTATCTCGCCGACCAGTTCCTGTGGGGCAGCACCAACGCGCGCACCGATCAGTATGGCGGCGACTTGCGGGCGCGCACGCGCTTCGCGGTGGAGCTGGTGCGCGAATGCCGGCGCCAGGCCGGCGAGGACATGGCCCTCTCCTTTCGCATCTCGCAATGGAAGCAGCTCGACTACGGTGCGCGGATCGCGCAGTCCCCGCAGGAGCTCGCGCAGATTCTGGAACCGCTCGTCGATGCAGGCGTCGACCTCTTTCACTGCAGCACGCGTCGCTACTGGGAAGCGGCATTCGAAGACAGCGAACTGAGTCTCGCCGCCTGGGTGCGCCGCCTGTCGGGCCGGCCTACGATCACGGTGGGTTCGATCACCCTCGGCAACGACTTCAAGTCCGCGCAAGGCAAGCAGCAGGCGGCCCCTGCGCCGCAACAGATCGCGGACATCGAACGCCGGCTGCAGGAGGGCATGTTCGATCTCATCGCGGTGGGCCGCGCACTGCTCGCCAATCCCGACTGGGTGCAACTGGTGCAGGCGGGCCATGCCGATCGCCTGCGCCAGTTCTCCAAGGCGCAGCTCGAGGAACTGTTGTAACCGCCTTCATCTTCGGGAAGAGGGCCAGGCGGTGCTTCGGTTTTTTGGCTCGCTGACCGAAGCACCGCCGTGACGACGCGCAGTCGCCGGCCGTGCGGCTAGTCGCCGAACGACCGCCCAATCGAAACGCCGTAGGAGCGCGGTTGCCCGCCGTACGCCTGGTAGCCCAGGCCCAGCGAGATGATGTCCACGAACTCGGTGTTCTGGATGTTCCTGCCATACACCGCGAAGCGCCACGGGCCGACCGTGTAGTCGATGCTCGCATCGAGCAGCCCGAACTCGGGCTGGCGCAACGCCACCGTGTTGCGGAAGTCCGTGTCGTATTCCGCGCGCCGCGAGTACGCGACCCGCGTCGCGATCGCTCCCTTGGGAAGATCCAGGATGTAGGTCAATGCTCCGTTCACCGTCCAGGGAGCGAGCTTGTCGAACTCGAGGTCCGTGGGCGAGGTCTTATCGCCGCACGGGGGGCAGGTGATGCCGACCAGCTCGTCGTACTTCGCGTCCGTTCGCCCATAGGCGAAATCGAAGCGCAGCGCCTCCGTCACCAGCCACGAGCCGTCGAACTCCACGCCCTTGATCGTCGCCTTACCCGCGTTGGTGAGGGTCGAGATGGAGGGCACCGAGTTCAGCACCGTGGCGGTGCGCTGGATGTCCTTGTAGTCGGCGTAGAAGATCGCCAGGTTGGTGCTCAGGCGCTGATCGAACAACCGCGACTTGAAGCCCAGCTCGGTCGATTCGTTCGTTTCCGGATCGGCCGGCGTGGTCAGGATCTGCGCCGTCGACGCGCGCGCGTTGTAGTTGCCCGCGCGGTACCCCTTGGAGAAGCTCGCGTAGATGTTGTAGTTCTCCGAGGGCTGATACTTGAGCACGAAGCGCGGCGAGACGTTGCTCCAGTCGCTCGCGTCGTCGATGAACGCCAGTGCATCGCAGCCGGTGGGAGTCGGTCCGCAGCTGACCAGCGGCCGCAGCGAGATCTCCTTCTCGTCCTCCGTGTAGCGCAGTCCGGCGGAGGCCGACCACTGATCGTTGAACCGGTAGTCGATGTTGGCGTACACCGCCTTCGACACCGCGTTCTGCGTCCACGGCGAGTCGAAGTAGGTGATGTCGGTGGTGGTGTTGGTACGCAGCTCGCGCCGCTCGCGCACGTCCGCGTCCGCATCCATCCAGAACAGGCCGATGAGATAGTCGATCTTCTCGCCGAACGAGCCGTTGAAACGCGTTTCGACGCTCGTCTGCGTGGCCTCCTCCTCGTTGTTGGGGAACACGAGCGTATCGAACGGATCGCCGCTGACGTGCAGCGTGGCGTCGTACGTCAGGTCGCGGTACGCCGCGGTCGTGGTCCAGGTGCCGCCGGCGAGATTCCAGGACAACTCGCCGATCGCGTGCCACGCCTCGATCCGGGTATAGCCGGTGTTCTGGACGTTGGTCTCGTAGGGGCCCGGATCAGGCAGGAAACCCCACAGGCGCTGCTGGTTCTGCTCCACGCCGTTCTCCGGGAATACCGCGCGCGCGACTCCGCCGCCGTCGTCGTAGTCCTGGTACTGCGTCATCAGCGAGAAAGTCAGGTCCTCGTTCGGCGTGAACACGATGGTCGGCCGCACGATGATGCGGTCGATCCCCGAGATGCGCCCGGTCGGGTGATCCACGCCCGAGCCGTCGATGTTGTTCACGTTGCAGATCGTGCCGGCGGGAATCGGCGGCGGCGGACAGTTCGGCACCGGTGAGAAGATTCCCTTGGTCGTGTTCTCGATCAGTCCGTCGTTCTCGCGGTACATCACCGACAGGCGCGCCGCCACCTTGTCGGGCACCAGGCTCCCTTCGATGGCCGCGTTGATGGCGCGCTCCTCCGCGTTGCCGAAGGAGATCTCGAAGTCGGACCCGAACTCGCCCGTCGGGCGGCGCGAGCGCAGAACGACGGCGCCGCCGGAGGCATTGCGGCCGAAGAGCACACCCTGCGGTCCGCGCAGGATCTCCACGCTCTCCAGGTCGAACGTGTCCAGCACCGCGCCGGCCTGGTAGTCGATGACCATGCCGTCCTGGATGATGTTGACCGGCGAGTCGATCGAGCGGGTGCTGTTGGAGTTGCCGACTCCGCGGATCGAGAAGTTGGAGAAGCCGGGGAACGTTCCCACGGGATC
>DASTQG010000141.1:0-4999 GCA_035761885.1 Steroidobacteraceae bacterium
AGACTGCCAGCCCATCCAAAGTGCAGCTTGTCGAAGCCCGCGCGCTCGATGCGCTCGAGCTGCTCTCGCGCAGCACTCTCCGTCATGCGATCCGAGTACACGCGCAGTAGCTTGCGCAATTGCGTTTGCTCGGGCTGAGACATGTCGCCTGCCGCGAGCCCCTCGATGTTCAGCGAACGCACCTTCGGGTCGTTACGCGTGATGATGTCCGGAAACGCGGCATCGGCAATGATCGCGCGGCTGCGTCGCTCTTGCGGCAACATCCGTATCAGCTCGCGAGCCACATCTTCCTCGGCCGCGAGCAGTCGCAGGCCGGCTTTCGGGCCGGACCGTACTCGCGCGGGGTTGGAGCCCATGAAGAGTGGCGCCACGACCTGCGTTCGACCGTCGACGTGGGTCGCATTGACGGACAGATGGTGACCTTCGAATCGCCACGCCCAGGGTGCACCCGGACCGGGCTCCCCAAAGACCGCAGTGAAGTAGAGGTCCGGATCGCGCCGCGGATTTCCTTCGATTTCCGCAAGGATCGTTTCGTGCTGCACGATCTGTTGAGCAGTCTTCGCGCCCGCGGGGCTCAACGCGGAACGCAGCAACGGATCGACGAGCGTTCTCTGCTTGGCATCGAGCTCCCCGAGCGCGACGCCCGCGCGTCTCGTGGGAACGTAGTTCCATGTCGTGCGCTGAGACGAATCGAACGGCAACTGCGCCTTTTCTCGCGCGGCTTGCGGTAGCGATTGCAGAAGAGCACGCGCAGCCGCTGCCCCCGTAGGCTGCATGGCATCGCTGTCACCGGGCTCGTTCGCGCGACTCATCATTACAGCTCCCAAGCTGACGAAAATCAGGACGGCGCCGATGAGCGGCGCGGGCTTGCTGATCGTGAATCGGTTGATCATGGGGAGGCGCTCACGAACGATATTCCCGAACGGTCAAGGCGGCAATGCGCAGACGGAGACCTTATCAAGCCTGTTCAGGAGCCGCGCGGAGTTGGCCGCGGGCGATCACCTGAACGTCCGACGCCGCCTGATGCTCCTGCCGCCGGCCGAGCCAGAAGCCGAGGGCGGCCCAAGCGACAGCGAGCGGTATCGTCACGCTGACCAGCGCACCGAGTCCTGCGGCCAGACGACTCAGTAGCCCCTCCACCTGCGCGCCGATGACGTCGCCGCCGCGATAGACGAACGTGTCGATGAAGGCCTTGGACTTGTACTTGTCCTCGCGCGGCACGACGGTGAACAGCGTTTCGCGCGCGGGGCGCGTGAGCGCGCGCTGCACGGCGCTGAACGCCGCCTGGAAGATCGTCAGCGTGACGAGCGATGCGGCCAGGGCGAGTCCGGCGAAGCCGAGAAGGGCCGTGGCCGGAAGCAACGCGAGCGTCACGTGAACGCCGAGGCGCTTCATGAGCTGGCCGGCCACGAGGCCCTGGAGGACGAGCGTGGCGAGCTGCGTGTAGAAATCGAGTCGCGCGAAGACCCCCGTGCGCATGTCGAGGTCCTCGCCAAGCGCGGCGACCATCTGCAGACGGGTAAAGTAGATGAAGGTGCCGATCACGGTGAGGATCAGCACGTAGGCGGAGATGCCCAGCAGGTATGGGGAGCGGAACACCGCGCGGAACCCGTCCCACGCGCTGCCGCCGATCACGGCGCGCTCGTCCACCGCGCGCGGCGCGCCAGCTTCAACGCCCGCGCCCTCCGCGCGCGACGGTCCGCTTCGCGCCGCCGCCCATGCCGCGACCACCGCGAGTCCGAGCAGGCTCGCGGACACGGGGAGCAGGCCCGCCGTGCCGAGGGGCTCCGCGAGCTGCGAGGCGAGCCAGGGGCCGGCAATGGCCCCTAGCGTTCCGCCCACCGAGATCACGCCGAAGAGCCGCTTGCTCTGGTCCAGCGCGAACCGGTCCGCCATGAGCGCCCAGAACACCATGGTGGCGAAGAGGTTGAAGACGCTGAACCAGACGAAGAACACCATCCCGCTCACCTCGCCGATCGCCTGCGGCGCGGCGACGAGGACGAGGTAGAACCCGAGAAGGCTGAGGGCGAAGAACAGATACGTCGCGGTGATGAACACGAGACGCCGCGTGCGGCTCACCAACAGCCCGAACAGCGGATTCACCGCGAGGGTGACCACGGCGGTGCCGATGAAGAGCCAGCGCACGGTCTCGATCCCGCGTTGCAATCCCAGCGATTCCCGGGCGGGCCGCAGCACCATCAGCGCGGTGAGAATGAAGAAGAACGCGAGCGCCGATGCAACTACCGGCGCGACCTCCTCCCGGCGGATCTGTGCGAAGCGCTGGAGGATGGCGGTCATCTCAGGTCCTTTTTGCTCAGGCAGCGTCGACCAGAGCGGCCATCTTCCGGCGCACCGCGGCGTCCGGCAGGGACCCGCGCGCGGCACCGAGGTTGTCGGTCAGGTACTCCATCTTGGCGGTGCCGGGAATGGCCACCGTGACGGCTGGGTGCGAAACGATGTACTTGAGCGCGAACTGCGGCCACGTCCGGATCCCCAGCTCCTGCGCCCAGGCGGGGATGGGCTGCTTGCCCAACGTCTCCAGAACGCGGCCACGGCCGAACGGGAGAGCGATGAGCACCGCCACTGCGCGCTCCTGCGCGAGCGGGAGGATGCGCTGCTCCACGTCGCGGTTGTCGATGGCGTAGTCCACTTCCATGAAGTCCATCTTCTGCGTGCTCAGCAGGCGTTCCAGCTCCGCGTACTGATTCTTGGAACTGGTGGTGACGCCGATGTAGCGCGTCTTCCCGGCCGCCTTCCACTCCCGCAGCACCGGCAGCATCTCGTTTGCCCCGCTCAGATTGTGCACCTGCATGAGGTCCACCTTCTCGACCTTGAGCCGCTTCAGCGACTGCTCCATTTCCTCCCGGCCGGCCTGCACGCCGTCCCGGCCTCGCCCCACCTTGGTGGCCAGGAAGAGCTGGTCCCGGTTGCCCGCTTGCGCCACCAGGTTACCCACCACAGTCTCGGCGTTGCCGTAGGACGGCGCGGTGTCGATCAGCTTGCCGCCCATGCGCGTGAAGTTGCTGACCACCTCGCGCAGCGGTGCGAGCTCGGCCTCCGCCGCGGCGACGTCGTACCGGCGCGCGGTGCCGATGCCGATGACCGGGAGGCGCTCGCCGCTGGAGGGGATAGGCTTGGTGAGGAGGCTCGCGGCCTCTGCGGTGTCGAGGCCCCAGAGGTCATCCGGGCGCAGCGCTAGACCGGCGCTCACGGCCAGCGCCATCCTGAGGGTGTCTCTGCGACTGATTCGGGCGTTCCGCTCGTTCATTTCTCACCTCCGCGTGCGGTAGCAACGCGGAAGTTCGCATGCGAGACACGGGGACGCGATCACGCTGCCCGTGGGCGGCGCAAATCGACGATGAGCGGATCGTTCTGGCGACGAGCGGCATGCGGGCGCCCATCATCCGAAGCGGCCCCGGAGCCGCGCCCCGAACCGTCGACTCATGGTCATCGGCTCAGGCAGGCCGCGCAGGTACACGTGCTGGCTCGCGTGCGACCACGGCTCCATTCGCTCGACGTAGTCGAGGTTCACGATGGTGGAGCGGTGGATGCGCACGAACTGTCGGTCGGGCAGGCGCTGCTCCCATTCCCGGAGCGATTTCGCCGACGGCTTGCGCGCCATGTGCGGGGCCAGGCGCAGCGTGGAGCCGTCACCCTCGGCCTCGATGGCCATGATGTCGCGCACCCGCACGAAGGCGCGCTCTTCGCCAAGCCGCAAGAACAGGTGGTCCTCATAGGTGACTGTCTCGCGGATGGGCGCCGGGGCCTGCGCGGCCCCGAGCCGGCTCACCGTCACCGCGAGCCGTTCGGGCGCGACCGGCTTGAGCAGGTAATCGAGGGCGTTCACTTCGAACGCGCGCAGGGTGTAGGCGTCGTACGCGGTCACGAACACGACGTCCACATCCGGGCTCAGCAGCGGCAGCAGGTCCATGCCCGTCTCGCCTGTGAGCTGAATGTCGAGGAATATCACGTCTGCGTCCGTGGCCTGCACAAGGCGCGCGGCGTCGGACACCGAGGCGGCCTCGCCCACTACGTGCACCTGCTCGGCGTGCGCTTCCTCGAGCAGTGTGCGCAGCTCGCGCCGTGCGAGGCGCTCGTCGTCCACGATGACGGCGTGGCGCCGGCGCGCGCTCACGCCGCGGCCTCATCGCGGCGGATGGCGGGCAGCTCAACCAGCACGCGCACGCGCCCGTCCGCCTCCTCGATCTCGATGCGATGGTCCGCGGGATGGAGAGCCGCGAGGCGCGCGCGGACGTTGGCGAGCCCCACGCCGCCGGGGCGGTCGTCCTTGCTCTCGCCTGCAAAATGCGGAGTTGTGCGCCCGCGCGCCCACTGTCCGGTGTTCTCGACCACGAGCCTGAGCCGGTCCGGCCGCACCAGCCGCGCCTCCACGCGCAGCACGAGCGGCGCGCCGGCGGCGCCGATGGCGCCATGCTTCAACGCATTCTCCACGAGCGGGTTGAGGAGGAAGGCCGGCACCTCACAGTGGAGTGCGGCGGGCTCGACGTCCACCTGCGCGTCGAGTCGCTCCTCGAAGCGCACCTGCTCGATCGCCAGGTAGCCGCGCACCGACGCCACCTCCTCCTCGAGCAGTGCCACGTGCAGCGGCCGCTCCACCAGCGCGTAGCGAAGGTAGTCGGAGAGTGCGGTCACCATCTTGCGGGCGCGCTGGCGATCCTCGTTGATCAGCGCACGGATGGAGTTGAGCGTGTTGAAGAGGAAGTGCGGATTGAGTTGATACGCGAGCATCCGGAGCTGAGCATCACGCGCGGCGGCCACGGCGCGCAGCGCCGTCTCCCGCTGCTCGCGCAGTGCGGTGTTGTACTGCAGCCCCAGGCGCACCAGGCTCCACCCGAACAGCGGGAGGACGCCGTGCACCAGCGCGCCGTCGAGAATCCATTCCTCACGGAAGGCGAGCGAGGACGGGGCGCCGATGATGAGCGAATGGATGTCGTTGGCGCCGTAGTGCCGGCAGTAATAGTAGGCGATGTTCCACAGC
>DASTQG010000142.1:0-11510 GCA_035761885.1 Steroidobacteraceae bacterium
GAGGACGCGGCGCAGGCGATCGGCTCGGAGTACGCGGACAAGCGCCGCGCCGGCACCATCGGCGACATCGGCTGCTTTTCGTTCTTCCCCTCGAAGAATCTGGGCGCGTTCGGCGATGCCGGCCTGTGCACCGCGAACGACGCGGAACTCGCCGAGAAGCTGCGCATCCTGCGCGTGCACGGCGGCAAGCCCAAGTACTACCACGCGGTCATCGGCGGCAACTTCCGCATCGACGAGCTGCAGGCCGCGGTGCTGTGCGTGAAGCTCAACCACCTGGACTCGTGGACCGAAGGGCGCCAGAAGAACGCGCGCTTCTACGACCAGGCGTTCGCGCGCGCCGGCCTCACCAGCAAGGTCACGCTGCCGGTCACCGTGCCGGGTCAGCGCCACATCTACAACCAGTACGTGATCCGCGTGCCCGAGCGCGACAAGCTCAAGACGCACCTCGGCGAGGCGGGCATCGGCACCGAGATCTACTATCCGGTGCCGCTGCACGTGCAGAAGTGCTTCGCGTACCTCGGCGGCAAGGAAGGCGACTGTCCGGAGAGCGAGCGCGCCGCGCGCGACACGCTCGCGATTCCGATCTACCCGGAGCTGCGGCAGGAACAGCTGCAGTACGTGGTGGACACGATCGCGCGGTTCTATTCCTGACGCGCGCGCCGACGCGGCACCTGTCATGAAGACCGTCAGCATCGTCGGCGCGCGGCCGCAGTTCGTGAAACTCGCGCCGGTCTGTCGCGCCATCGAGAAGCACAACGCGAACGGCGGTCCGCCGATCGAGGATTTCATCCTCAATACGGGTCAGCACTATGACCCGGGCATGTCCGACGTCTTCTTCACCGAGCTGGACATTCCGCGCGCCGCGCTCGATCTGGGCGTGGGGTCCGGTTCGCACGGCGTCATGACGGCGAAGATGCTCGAAGGGATCGAGAAGCTCCTGCTGGAGCGCAGGCCGGACGCGGTCGTGGTCTACGGCGACACCAATTCCACGGTGGCCGGCGCGCTGGCCGCCGCCAAGCTGCGCATTCCGATCGTGCACGTGGAGGCGGGCCTGCGCAGCTTCAACCGCGCGATGCCCGAAGAGATCAACCGCATCGCCACCGATCACATCTCCGACGTGCTCCTCGCGCCCACACCGACGGCGGTCAAGAACCTGGCCGATGAGCGGCTGTCGGAGCGCACCGTCTACACCGGTGACGTCATGTACGACGCCGTGCTGCACGCCCGCGAGCGCGCGACGGCTCGCTCGCAGATCCTGGAACGCCTCGGCGTCGCCAGGCACGGCTACGGCGTGGTGACGCTGCATCGCGCGGAGAACACTTCGCCGCAGCAGCTGCGCGGTATTCTCGGCATCCTCAACGAGGTCGCGGACCGGCACCTGCCGCTGGTGTTTCCGGTGCATCCGCGCACCGCGAAACTGTTGCGCGAGGATCTCGCGGCGTGGATGCCCAAGCCGCGGCTGACGCTCATCGAGCCGCTCGGGTACCTCGACATGATCCGCCTGGTCGACGGTGCGCGCCTGGTGCTCACCGATTCCGGGGGCCTGCAGAAGGAAGCGTTTTTCCTCGGCTGCCCGTGCGTGACGCTGCGCACCGAGACGGAGTGGGTCGAAACCGTGGAGGCGGGCGGCAACGTGGTCACCGGCAGCAACCGCGAAGCGGTGCTCGTGGCGGTGGGCAAGTGGCTCGGCAAGGCGCCGCGGCCGGATTTCAGCACCCGCGGCGGCAAGCCGTTCGGTGAAGGCCAGGCGGCGCGGGAGATCGTCGCGGCCCTGGCACGGGCGAAAGCAGCCGCCTGAGGGTGGCGCTCATGCAGGAACGACGCGCTACGGATCGTCGACAGGTCACCAGAAGAGGGACGGCAACGCAAATGGTCGAAGTGGCAGTGGTCGGTATCGGCGGCTGGGGCAAGAACCTGGCGCGCAACTATTCGCAGCTTCCGGAGGCTAACCTGCGCTACGTCTGCGACCTGGACCAGAAGAAACTGGAGCAGGCGACGCGGCAGTATCCGGGCACGAAGCTCACCCGCAACTACGACGAGCTGATCGAGGACAAGGAGCTGCAGGCGATCGTCATCGCGACCACGGCACCGGGGCACTACCCGCTCGCCAAGCGCGCGCTGGAAGCGGGCAAGGACGTGTATGTCGAGAAGCCGCTGGTGCTCGACGTGGGGCATGCCGAGCACCTGATCCGCATCGCCGAGGAGAACAAGCGCATCCTCATGGTCGGGCACCTGCTCGAATACCACCCCGTGGTGAATCGCCTCAAGGACATGATCAAGAACGGCGAGCTCGGCCAGGTCTACTACATCTATGCGCAGCGGCTGAACCTCGGCACGGTGCGCGGCGACGAGAACGCGCTGTGGAATTTCGCGCCGCACGACATCTCGGTGATCCTCTACATGCTCGGCCAGGAGCCGACCGACGTGTCCGCGCGCGGCCAGTGCTACCTGCAGAAGGACATCGAGGATGTGGTGTTCCTCAGCCTGAACTTCGCCAACAAGGCGATGGCACACGTGCAGGTGAGCTGGCTGGACCCGCACAAGACCCGCAAGATCACCATCGTCGGCAGCCGCAAGATGGCGGTGTTCGACGACCTGGAGGCGAGCGAGAAGCTGCGCATCTACGACAAGGGCGCGCAGGTCAGCACCGACTACGACACCTTCGCCGAGTACGTGGGCCTGCGCTTCGGGGACATCCTCATGCCTTACATCAAGGTGAGCGAGCCGCTGCAGCTGGAGTGCAAGCACTTCATCGAGTGCGTGAAGACGCGCAAGCGCCCGGTGAGCGACGGCTACGACGGCCTGCGCGTGGTGAAGGTGCTGGACGCCGCGCAGCGCTCGCTGAAAGCGAACGGCGAGCCGGTCAAGATCGCGCCCCTCAACGCGCAGTGAGCGAAACTTTTATGTCCCCCAAGCCCTGCGCCAGCCTGTCCCTCGACCTCGACAACCAGTGGTCGTACATGAAGACTCACGGCGACCCCGCGTGGCGCGAGTTTCCCTCGTACCTCGACGTCGCGGTGCCGCGGATTCTCGAATTCCTGCGGGCGCGCGATCTCAAGATTTCCTTCTTCATCGTCGGGCAGGACGCGGCCCTGGAGCGCAACCGCGAGCCGCTGCGCGCGCTCGCCGAGGCGGGCCACGAGATCGGCAATCACAGCTTCAACCACGAGCCCTGGCTGCACTTGTACAGTGAGGAGCAGCTCGACGCCGAGCTGGCCAAGGCCGAGCAGCACATCGAGGCAGCCACCGGCGTGAAGCCCGTGGGCTTTCGCGGCCCCGGCTTCAGCCTGTCGAACACCACGCTGCGCGTGCTCGCGCGCCGCGGCTATCTGTATGACGCGACCGTGTTTCCGAACCTCCTCAACCCGCTGGCGCGCGCGTACTTCTTCGCCACGAGCAACCTCAGCAAGGAGGAGAAGGAGCAGCGCAAGGCGCTGTTCGGCACCTGGGCCGATGCACTCAAGCCGCTCAAGCCCTATCGCTGGGACCTCGAAGGCCGCCAGCTGCTCGAGATCCCGGTCACGACGCTGCCGCTGTTCAAGGTGCCCATCCACCTGAGCTACATCCTGTACCTGAGCAAGTTCTCACGCCCGATCGCGCGGCTGTACTTCCGCTTCGCGCTGGCGATGTGCGCGCTCACGCGCACCCAGCCCTCGATCCTGCTGCATCCGCTCGATTTCCTGGGCAAGGAGGACTGCAAGGAGCTCGCATTCTTCCCGGGCATGGACCTGCCGCGCGAGCGCAAGCTCGCGCTGGTGGCCGAGGCGCTCGACCTCATGGCCTCGAAATACGAGCTGCTCACGATGCGCGGGCACGCCGAAAGACTGATGCAAGGCACGCAACTCAAGCTCATGCAGCTGCAACCCGAAGCTGCGTGACCCTACGACGTCGAGGTTTATGATGACCGACGAACTCGTTCAGATGATTTCCGCCGCCACCCGCGAGCTGGCGACCGAGCAGGGCATCGAGGTGCCGCAATCGCTCGATGCGAACACGCGCCTGTTCGGCGAGGGTGGATTGCTCGATTCGATGGCGCTGGTATCGCTCGTGATCGCGGTCGAGCAGGCCCTGGAGGACAAGTACAGCGTGGCCGTGGCGCTCGCCGACGAGAAGGCGCTGTCGCAGCGCTCCAGCCCCTATCGCAGCATCGGCACGCTCGCCGCGTACGCCGCGCAGGAGCTTGCGGCTCGCAAGGCGGGCTGATCGGTCATGGCCCCCGTGAAGCCATGGAACACCGCCCCATCGAACACCACCCCATGGACCACTCCGTCACACTGATCACGGGCACGCGCAAGGGCATCGGCCTTCATCTCGCCGAGCACTACCTGGCGCGCGGCCATCGCGTCATCGGCTGCAGCCGCCAGCCCGCGGACCTGCGGCACGACCGCTACCGGCATTTCGAAGTCGACGTCGCGGACGAAGCCGGCGTCAAGAACCTGTTCGCCGCCGTGCGCAAGGACTATGGGCGGCTGGACAACCTGATCAACAACGCGGGCATCGCCTCGATGAATCACTCGCTGCTGACGCCGGTCGAAACGGTGCGGCGCGTGATGGACACGAATCTCACCGGCGCCTTCCTGTTCGCGCGCGAGGCCGCGAAGCTCATGCAGAAGGGCAAGTACGGGCGCATCGTCAACTTCACCACGGTGGCCGTGGCGCTGAACCTGGAAGGCGAGGCGGCGTACGTGGCTTCCAAGGCCGCGGTCGAGGCGCTGACGCGCGTCATGGCACGCGAGCTCGCTACCTTCGGCATCACGGTCAACGCGGTGGGCCCGGTGCCGATCGAGACTGACCTGATCAGAGCCGTGCCCAAGGACAAGATCGCGAACCTGGTCGCACGCCAGGCCATCAAGCGGCTCGGAACCTTGCCCGACGTCGCCAACGTGGTGGATTTCTTCCTGCAGCCCGACAGCGGTTTCGTGAGCGGGCAGGTGATCTACCTGGGGGGCGTCTGATGCACATCGATTTCCTCATCGAGCGCTTCCGCAGGTCCGCGGCCGAACCGGCCATCGTGTGGCGCGATGCAGTGACCGGCTATGGCTGGCTCGCGGACGAAATCCAGCGGCTCGGGGCGCTGCTCGAGGAGCGGGGCGTGCCGCGCAGCTCAGTGGTCAGCGTCGAGGCGGATTTCTCGCCGCGCGCCGTCGCGCTGTTGCTCGCGCTGATCGAACACGGGGCGATCATCGTGCCGCTGACCAGCTCGGTAGAGGAAAAGAAGCCGGAGTTTCGCCAGATCGCGGAAGTCGAGTATCGCATCGCGATCGACGAGCGCGACCAGGTGCAGATCGAAGCGACGGGCGTGAGCGCGAGCCACGAGCTGCTGCGCGGCCTGAAGGGTCTCGGCCATCCCGGGCTGATCCTGTTCTCCTCGGGCTCCACCGGCCGCAGCAAGGCCGCGCTGCACGACATCGTGCCGATGCTGGAGAAGTTCACGGTGCCGCGGCACACGATGCGCACCATCACCTTCCTGCTCTTCGACCACATCGGCGGTTTCAACACGCTGCTGTACAACCTCTCGAACGCGGGCTGCGTGGTGACGGTGCAGGACCGGCGCCCGGAGACGATCTGCCGCGCGGTGCAGGAGCATCGCGTGGAGCTGCTGCCGACCTCGCCGACGTTCCTCAACCTGCTGCTGGTGAGCGAGGCCTATCGGCAATACGACCTGTCGAGCCTCAAGATGGTCACCTACGGCACCGAGGTGATGCCGGAATCCACGCTCAAGCGCTTCCACGCCGCGTTCCCCGAGGTGAAACTGTTGCAGACATACGGCCTCTCCGAGGTCGGTATCCTGCGCTCGAAGTCCCGGTCCTCCGACTCGCTCTGGGTGAAGGTGGGCGGGGAGGGCTTCGAAACGCGCGTGGTGGACGGCATGCTGGAGATCAAGGCGCGCTCGGCCATGCTCGGCTACCTCAATCACGCGAGCCCGTTCACCGCCGACGGCTGGTTCAAGACGGGCGATGCGGTGGAAGTGGACGGCGAGTACCTGCGCATCCTGGGTCGCAAATCCGAGCTCATCAACGTCGGCGGCGAGAAGGTCTATCCCGCCGAAGTCGAGAGCGTGCTGCAGCTGATGGAAGGCGTCGAGGACGTCGCGGTCACCGGCCAGCCGCACCCCATGACGGGGCAGATCGTGTTCGCGCGCGTCAAGCTCGCGAGCGGTGAGACGCTCGCCGAGTTCCGCGCCCGCATGCGCCAGTTCTGCCAGGACAAGCTGGCGCGCTATGCCGTGCCGCAGAAGGTGGAGCTGGTCGAGGAATCCCTGCACGGAGAGCGCTTCAAGAAGATGCGCCGGGTATGAACGCGGTCAGTCCGATAGGCCAGGGAACGCCGCGCCACCGCCTCGAGCTGACGGAAATCCTCGCCACCGACGACGCCGGGCTGGAAGCGATCGCCCAGCTGCACATGGAGCTGCTCGACTACGGGCCCATGGCTGGCTTGGGCGGGCGTTTCGTGCGCGAGGTCTGCTATCGCGCCCACATGCAGGAAGGCGTGCTGCGCGTCATGCTGGCGCGCGTCGACGGCGAGCCGGCGGGTTTCGTCGCCGTCACCCCGTATTCGCTCAACTTCCATCGCAGCGGCCTGAAGCAGCACGCCATGCTCGCCGGATGGGAAACGCTGGTCTCGATCGCATCGCGCCCGGCCCGGCTGAAGGCCCTGGTCCGAGCGCTCAAGGTACTCGGCTCGCGCCGGCACGAAGTCGAGCGCACCGAGGAGGTGCTCGGCGAGGTGGTGTGCATCGCGGTGCGACCGCAGTTCCTCACCGGCAGGTTCCAGCGCGAGAGCGGCTTGCGGCTCAGCCAGCTGCTGGTGCAGCGCTCGGCGGAGTACCTACGCAAGGCGGGCGTCGACGACATGCGCATGCTGGTCGACGCCGACAACAAGCCGGTGCTCATGCTGTATCACCTCATGGGCGCGCACTTCAAAGGCTACGAGCTGGGCGGTGAGCCCATGGTCGAAGTCTGGTTCAACCTGCGCGAGGGCAAGATCGCCGCGGACCCGGCATTGCCGGCGACCTGGAGCGCACCGGTGTCCAGCTCCAGCGGCGGCGAGGACTGGAAAGCCTACTGGGAGCGCATCGAAGACAAGCAGGAAGTGTTCCGCTCCGAGGCGCGCGATCACATCGAGCGCGTGCGCCGCCTGCTCGCGGTGGACGCCAGTACCCGCACGCTGGATTTCGGTTGCGGCTTCGGCTTCGCCACCGAACAGATCGCCCCGCACGTGGGCAGCGTCGCGCTGTGGGATGGTTCCGCGAACGTGCGGCGACGGGCACGGGCGCGGGTCGCCTGGCTGCCCAACGTGGTCCTGGCCGATCTCTCCGACCCGGATGACGCCCGCAACGACGCCGCCTACGACCTGATCACGGTGCACAGCGTCGTGCAGTACATGTCGGAGCAGGAGCTGGTGGACTGGCTCAGGCGCTGGCGCCGCATGCTCAGGCCCAATGGCAGGCTGGTGCTCTCGGATCTGATCCAGCCCGGGACGAGCTCGGCACGCGAGCTGATCGACTACCTGCGTTTCAGCGCCCGCAACGGTTTCTTCCTCGATGCCTTCATGGGCGGCGTTAGCGAGTTCGCCAGCTACTTCGGCGCGCGCAGCTCGCGTCCGCTCACGATGGTGAACGAGGAGCGGCTCAGTCGCTGGGCCGCGCAGACCGGCCTGAAACTTGAGTGGCTGCCCGAGAACCTGAGCTACCGGCGCTTCCGTCGCACGGCCGTCCTGCGGCCCGGCTAGACTAGGCGCGAGCCACGCGACGAAGGGCCATGAGCGACGAAGCCGGGCGCGTTTCCAGCGACTATTCCGAAGCCACCTATCTGCAGTTCACTGCCAGCCCGGCGGTGCGCGGCGCGATGGCGATCGTCGGCATCCTCCTCTGGCCCATCGCTCTGCCGCTCGCATTGCTGTCGCGCCTCTCGGACATCATCTTTCGCAGCTGTTCGGAGCTGCTCGCCCTGGTGCCATACTTCCCCGGCGTGATCCTGCGCTACGAGTTCTACCGTTTCGCCCTGCGCCGCTGCGGACGCAACGTGGTGGTGGAGGGCGGGGCCGTGTTTATCTACCGCGACGTGGAGATCGGGAGCGACGTTCTGATCGGCCGCTACTGCATCCTGCATCACGTCGACATCGGCGATCACACGCTGATCGGCGAGCGCTGCACGTTCCTGAGCGGCTCACGCCAGCATCGCTTCGCGCGCCTGGACATTCCCATGTCCGCACAGGGTGGAGAGAAGCGCCGCATCCGCCTCGCCGGAGACTGCTGGATCGGCAGTCACGCGGTGGTCATGAACGATGTCGGCCGCGGCGCCGTGGTGGCGGCGGGGGCTGTCGTTACCGAAGTGGTGGCCGAGCAGACGATCGTGGGCGGTGTGCCCGCGAAACAGATTGGCCAGCGCAACGCCTGATGGTGGGGATGGTCATGGGTTACGGGCTGCATTCAACGCTCGCAGGAAGTCGGTAAACGACATTTCCGTCTCACGCACTCGTCTGCAGTGCTTCGTCGATGACGAAACTTGAGCGGCCCGGAAACGAAAGCGGGACCCCCAGGGGCAGGGTCCCGCGCCATCACCCGTTGAGGTCGATCAGTTCAGATCGACGCGGCTGAAGTTGTCGAAGCTGTACGCGTCCTCGATGTAGCCGGTGAAGCCCACCGAACCCGCGGTGCTGATGCGTTGCGCCGAGGTATCGGAGGCGTTCGCGGATCCGATCACCGTCCACGTGCCGCCGTTGAGCTGCTCTACCGTGCCGATCAGCGAGACCGTGGTCGTTCCCTGCGTCACGAGGCGCATGCGGTACGTCTGGCCGTTCACCAGCGCGCTCGACAGGTTGAACTGTGCCAGGCGCGTCTCGTAGTTGCCGTCGGCGCGCTGCCGCGCGATCACCACCAGCGTGTTGCTCGAGTCCATGAACATCATGTAGCCGTCGAAGCCGTTGTTGGTGTTGATCGTTCCCTGCTGCACGCGCGTGAGGAGAGAGGGGTAGCCGATGGGCGCGGCCTCGGGCCGGAACTCCATCAGCGCCTCCACGTTCAGGCGGTCCTCGCTCGCGGGCCGGTACACGACGTTGTTGCGATAGTCGCCGCTCGCGGTGAACAGCTTGTCCACGCGGTTACCGGTGATGGCAAAGGCGTTCGCGTTCTTCTCCAGCCAACCATTGCCCAGAGCCGCCGCGTCAGCGCGATCGAAGGTGTCGCTGAAGGTCGTGGTGCCCGAGGGTGAGGTGATGTTGAAGGTGCGCGGCGCCGACTCCGCCGAACCCGGATTGATCACGGTGATCGACGCCGTACCCGAGGTCGAGATGTCGCTCGCGCTGATGCTCGCCCGCACCTGCGTGGAGGAGAGGAACGTCGTGGTGCGCGCCGATCCGTTCCAGCGCACCACCGCGCCGTTCTGGAAGCCGCTGCCGTTGACGGTCAGCTGGAAGGCCGCGCCACCCGCCGTCGCGCTTGCCGGGCTCAGGCTGCTCGTGGTCGGAGCCGCGGCGAGCGGAGCCAGGTCGCGCACGTAGAAGTTGTCGTACGTGTCGGTGCGGTTGGTCCACTTCGCAAGCCCGCTGACGCCCGCGTTGGTGAGCGGCGGCGGCATGGTCGGGTTCGGACCGTCGCAGTAGATCGTCGGATTCACCGGAGTGCTCGGCGTGTGATTGACCGTGCCCTCGGCGATCTGCGACCACGCGCCGTTGGAGTACTGGTCGACGGCGCCCCACAGCACGACCGGGGCGGTGCCCGACACGCGGAAGCGCAGGCGGTAGCGCTCACCGACCACCAGCGGATTGGGCAGCGGCAGCGGTGCGATGTAGCACTCGTTGCGTGCGCCGATCTGCGGGGCGGAGGTGATCGCGAACATGGCGCGGGCCGGGTTCGCGACGCTGTCGTCGATGAAGAAGATGTAGCTGTCGAGCGTCCAGCCGAAGGCGACCGTGTTCATCTGCACGCGGCTGTGCAGCTGCGGATAGTTCGCATCGGAGAGCACGACCTGGCTGGGCAGGCGCGTGAACTCCATCGATGCCTCGCTATCCAGGCGCTGCTCGCCCGCGGGCCGATACATGATGTCCTGCGTGAAACCGCCCGAAGTGTCGATGCTCGGCACTTCGCCGTTCACGATCGAGAACGCGTCCGGATTCTTCTCCGTCCAGTTGTTGCCGATCGTCGCGTTGTTGGCGCGGTTGAAGCTGTCGTACGTGTACGTGAGCGCACCGTTCTGCACGAAGAACGTGACCGGCGCCGAGCGCCCGCCACCCGGGGCGGGCGTGACCACCGTGATGGTCGGCAGGCTCGCGGCCGCGACGTCCGCGCCGCTGATGCTGGCCTGCAGCTGGTTGGCCGAGATCACCGTGGTGCTGCGCGGCGAGCCGTTCCAGTGCACGACCGAGGAGGTCACGAAGTTCGAGCCGTTCACCGTCAGCGTGAAAGCGCTGCCGCCGGTCGGCCACGAAGTCGGCGAGGTCGAGGTCAGCGTGGGCACCGGATTGTTGGTCTGCGGCGCCGCGATGGTGAACGTCGCGTTGCCGGAGGTGCCGCCGCCCGGCGTCGGGTTGAACACCGTGACCGTGCGGCTGCCCTGGCTCGCGATGTCGCTCGCCGAAATGCTTGCCGTGAGCTGCGTCGGGGACACGAAGGTCGTGGTCCGGTTCGAGCCGTTCCAGCGAACCGTCGAGGCAGCGACGAAGTTGGTGCCGTTGACCGTGAGCGTGAAGGCCGGACCGCCCGCGGGCGTCGTGTTCGGCACGAGCGAGCCGATCGTGGGCACCGGGTTCGATGCGGCGTTGATCGTGAACGTGAGATTGCCCGAGGTGCCGCCGCCCGGAGTCGGGTTGAACACCGTCACCGTGCTGGTGCCGCTCGAGGCCACGTCGGCCGCGGCGATCGCCGCCGTGAGCTGCGTGGCGCTCACGAACGTCGTCGTGCGGCTGGCTCCGTTCCACCGGACCACCGAGCCGTTGATGAAGTTGCTGCCATTCACGGTGAGCGTGAACGCGGCGCTGCCAGCGGCCACGGAGCTCGGCGCCAGGCTGGTCGCGACCGGGACCGGATTGGTGCCGCCCCCGGTGATGGAGAACGTGGCGCCCGCGGAAGTGCCGCCGCCCGGCGTCGGATTGAACACCGTGACCGTGGCGCTGCCCGCGGTCGTGGTGTCCGCGGCAGTGATCGCAGCCTGCAGCTGCGTCGAGGATACGAAGGTCGTGGTCCGGTTCGCGCCGTTCCAGCGAACGATCGCGCCGTTGACGAAGTTGGAGCCGTTCACCGTGAGCGTGAGTGCGCCGGAGCCTGCTGCCGCGCTCGTCGGAGCGATCGTGCCGAGGGTCGGCACGGGGTTGTTGGCCGAGCCGCCGACGGCCGTGCGCGAGAAGTTGTCGAAGCGCGGGCTCAGTTCCGTGTAGCCGCCGATGCCGACCGAGCCGGCACCGGTGACGCGGTTCGCCGCGGAATCGCTCGCCGTGGTCTGGCCGAGCGTCTGCCAGGCCGAGCCGGTCCAGCGCTCGACGAAGGCCGCGAGCTCGACGGGGTTGGTGCCCGT
>DASTQG010000143.1:0-4638 GCA_035761885.1 Steroidobacteraceae bacterium
CGCGCAGGGTGACGGTGTCGATCGCACCATCGCCGGCGGTGCCGCCGAGCTGACCCGAGAGGTTGATGGAAATCTCGCTCACGTCCGTGCCGGCGAGGTTGTTCACGATCACCTGGTCGGCTTCGCCGAGCGTGAAGAGATTCACGCGCTCCACGTCGTTCGTGTCCATCACGATGTTGCCGAGGTTGCGCGTGAAGCGCAGGCGCCCGCCGTTCGCCGAGGCCTCGAAGATCTCGGCGCCGTTGCTGCCGTTGAAGCGCATCAGGTCGAAGTCCGCGCCGCCCTCGACGACATCGCTGCCGTCGCCCGGATCCCACTGGAACTCGTCGATGCCGGCGCCCATCAGCGCCGTGTCATTGCCCTGCTGGCCGTCGATGAAGTCATCGCCCGTGCCGCCGATCAGCGTATCCGCACCGTTGGAGCCGAGGATCGTGTCGTTGCCCGCGCCGCCGTCGACGGTGATGTTGATCAGCGTCGCGAGATTGCCGGTGGCGGAGAACGTGTCGTTGCCGCCGCCCATGTTGACCTCGAGCCGCTCCATCGTGCCCATGTCGATCGCGAACGGAGCCGGGTCGAGGCGATCGAAGCGCACGCGCGTGCCGTTCGCCGTGGTGGTGAAGATCTCGTCGCCGCCGCCGCCGTTGACCACGGTGGTGTCGATGCCGGCACCGCCCTCGAAAAGGTCGGTGTCGTCGCCCGGATTCCAGATCAGTCGATCGTCGCCCGCTTCGCCGAACACCTGGTCGTCGGCATCGCCGCCCGTCAGCACGTCGTTGCCGGCGCCACCGAACAGGAAGTCGAAGCCGCCGCGGCCCTCGAGGACGTCGTTGTCGGCCTGGCCAAAGAGCTGATCGCCGCCCGCGCCGCCGATGAGCGTGTCGTTGCCCGTGCCGCCGAAGAGGTTGGCGCGTGGCAGAGCGCCGTTCGCCTGGTCCAGCGTGATGATGTCGTTGCCGGCCTGGCCGAACACCTGGATCAGATTGGTGTTCGCCACGGTCGCGGTGCCGCCCTGCACGGGCACGGCGCCGCCGTTGATCAGGATCTCGCCCGCTGCGTTGCGGCTGATGGTGATGTTGTTGTTGAGCGCATCGCCGAAGGTGGTCAGCACGCCGTTGTTGAAAGTGCCAACGACCGCCTGCGTAGTGACGTCGCCCGAGAGCGGCGCAAGGCCGGTGTCGAACGCCGAGGCGGGCTCGACCGGAGTGCGCGGCGCCGGGATGATCGGTCCGATGTCACCGATCGGGCCGATTGGATCGCCGAACGACTCGATGATCCGCGGCGGATCGAGCACGACCGGGGGAATGAGCGGCCGGTGGCCGCGAATCAGGGAACTCATGAAAACTCCTGTGTCGAGGATAGGGTTGCTTGCATGCTCACGGCTCGCGCAGGGCGCGCGTCGCGAACACGGTGAAGGGTTTGACGAGGTACTCGAACAGCGTGCGCTCGGGTGTCGTGACGAACAGCTCGGCCGGCATGCCTGCCTGCAGGCGGATGTGCGGATGGCTCGCGAGCGCGCGGGCATCGACTTCGACGGTGGCGACGAACCACGACTGGCCGGTCTCGGGCGCCGTGACGCGATCGCCGGACACGAACACCACGCGGCCGGGCAGGAGCGGCGTCGTGCGCGCGTCGAAGGAGCTCAGGCGCACCTCCGCCACGGAGTTCTCGCGCACGTGGTTGATGTCCTGCGGGCGCACGTTCGCTTCGACCACCAGCTTTTCCTGCGTCGGAACCAGGTCGAGCAGCGGATCGCGCGGGCCGATGACCTCTCCGATCGCCGACACGCGCAGCGCCATCACCTTGCCGTCGACGGGCGCGCGCACGTACTGGCGCGCCACCTGGTCGCGAGATGGCCGCAGCCGCTCGTCCAGCTCGCGCAGACGCGCGGCGGACTCCTTCGCTTCGTCCGTCGCCTGCTGCTGATAGTTGTTGCGTGCCTGCGCGATGCGCTGCTGCAGCTCGCCGGCTCGCTGCCGCGCCGCGGCCAGGTCGCTCTGGCTCTCCGAAAGACGGCCGCGATAGTCCGATTCCTCGCGCTGCAGCTGCAGGACACGCGCGCGCTGGACGTATCCGTCACGTGCGAGCTTCTCGTTCAGCTCCAGCTCTTCCTTGGCGAGCTTCGCGGATGCCTGCGTGGCGTCGATCTGGCGCGCGTGCGCCTCGGCCTGACCGCGCGCATCGCGGATCTGCGAAGTGAGGGAGGCGACCTGCTCTTCGAGCGTGCGCCGGCGAGCCAGGAACAGCGCATGCTCGCGGGCGAAGTGCTCCGCTGCGCGCGGCGAGTCGGCCACGTCCGCCGGCGCCTCGAATTTCGCCAGCAACGCCGCTTCCGCCGTGGCGCGCGCATTGCGAATCGTCTCCGCGCTGCGTTGGTCGAGCAGCAGGCTCAACTCCGCGTCCGTGCCGACGTCGCCGATCACCAGCAGCGGCTGGCCCGCGCGCACCTGTTCACCGTCGCGCACCAGGATCTCGCGCACGATGCCGCCTTCCTGGTGCTGGATGGTCTTGCGGTTGAGCTCCGCCTTGAGCTTGGCGGGCGCGATGACCGCACCCGAGAGCGGCGCTGTCACGGACCACAAGCCGATCAGTGCCGCGGCGGCTGCGAGCGGTATGAACGCGTAGCGCTTCAGGCGTCGCAGTGCGAGCGGCGCTTGCGGGTCGGGCTCGCTCTGCTGCAGCAGGCCTGCGAACGTGGGGGCGGCCGGAATCATGCGGTCACCTCGTTGTGCTTGGCGGCCGGAAACGCGACGACACGGTTGGCCGCGGGCGAAGCTCGCAGCCGCGCCAGCACCGCGGCACTCGGTCCGAACATCTCGAGCCCGCCGTTCTTGAGAAGCGCGAGCTGATCGAGCGCGGCCATCAGGGCCGGGTTGTGACTCACCATGATCACGGTGACGCCGCGCGCCTTGAGATCGGCCAGCGCCGCCAGCAATGCAGCCTCGCCCGCGAGGTCCAGGTTCGCGTTGGGCTCGTCCAGCACGACGAGCTTCGGTTCACCGTACAGCGCGCGCGCGAGCGCGATGCGCTGACGCTGTCCTCCGGAGAGCACCGCACCGCCCTCACCGATCTGAGTGTCATAGCCCTCGGGCAGCTGCAGGATCATCTCGTGCGCGTGCGCGAGCTGTGCGGCTTTCACGATGCGTTCCGAGGCCTGACCGCCGAGGGTTTCGCCGAGGCGCGCGATGTTCTCGCCGACCGTGCCGGCGAACAGCTCCACGTCCTGCGGCAGATAGCCCACGTGCTCGCCCAGTGCATCGCGGTCCCAGCGGGAGATGTCGGCGCCGTCGAGGCGCACCACGCCGGATTGCGGACGCCACAGCCCGAGCAGCAGGCGCAGGAGCGTGGTCTTGCCGCAGGCGCTCGGCCCGATGATCCCCAGGCTCTCGCCGGCCTGCAGTGCGAATGCGACGTTGCGAATCAGCGGCGCCCGCGTTCCGCCGAACGAGTAGGCGAGACGCTCGACGTTCAGTCGGCCGGACGGCGCCGGCAGCGGGAGCGTCGCAGGCGCGGGACTGGCAACTCGTTCGCTCAGCCTGCGCCAGGCGCCACGCGCTTCGATCATTGCGCGGCGGCCGCTGATGAGGAACTCGACCGGCGCGAGCGCGCGGGACAGCAGGATCGTGGCCGCGACCATGACGCCGGCCGAGGCCTGCAGGTCGATCACGAGCCACGCGCCCAGTCCCAGCACCGCGACCTGCAATACCTGGCGGATCGTGCGTGCGAGCGCTCCGAGCACCGATGAAGTCTGCGCCTGGCGCTCCTGGGCGCCGAGCAACTGATCGTGCTGCGCGCTCCAGCGCGTCACGACGGTGCGCGTCATTCCCATGCCGATGACCGCTTCGGCGTTGCGAGCGAATTTCTCCGCGAGGCGGGTCGAGGCCCGGAAGCGCGTCAGCGTCTGCTCCGTGTTCTCGCGCGTGAGCCGATCGGTGAGCACGCCGAGAGCGAGCAACGCGGCAGCGCCCACGACGGCGGCGAGACCGAGTGCGGGATGCATCAACGTGATGATCAGCAGGTAGATGACGATCCACGGTGCATCGAACAGCGCGAGAATGCCGGGGCCGCCGAGGAAGGTGCGCAGCTGCGCGATGTCGCGCAGCGCGTCGGTATCGACACGCCCGGGACCGGCCGCCGATTGCTGCAGCGAGCTGCGGATCGCCGCGGGTGCGAGCTTGCGGTCGAGCGAGCGGCCGCACCACGCGAGAGCACGAGCGCGCGCCGCATCCACGAAGAACCCCAGCGCGAGGAACACGAGCGTGATGAGCCCGAGCATCGCGAGGGTCTCGAGGCTCTGGCTCACGAACACACGGTCGAACACCTGCATCATGTAGATGGCAGGCATCAGCAGCGTGACATTGAAGACGAGGCTCGCGAGCGCGGCGAGCAGAACGAACGGCCTGAGCCGTTTCACGAAGAGCCAGTCCATACCGACGCTGCCCCCTGATTGCCGCGTCCTTCGAACGTGGCGGCAGTGTGCGGGGCGCGTGGCGTCGCGATAACGCTCGTCCGCGTGGTCGCGTTACTGACTTAAGGCGGGGAGCGAGGGCTGCTCGTAGTCAGCCTGCGGCGTTTGTCAATCCGACGGCCGACAGGGTCGGCCGCCGGGAAAGGTCGTTTGCTGCACGGGCACCTCAGTCG
>DASTQG010000144.1:0-6695 GCA_035761885.1 Steroidobacteraceae bacterium
CAAGCTCGATGAGCTCGCGACCCGTGAAGTGGCATCGGTGGACGGCGCCGCTGCCGAGGGCGGCAGGCTGGGGCTGCAGGTTCGCCCGCTCACGCCGCAGGAAGCCGCGCAGGTGGACACCGAAGGCTTGCTCGTCGACGACGTCGACGGTCCCGCGGCCGAAGCCGGAATCGAGCCGGGCGATATCGTGGTCTCGGCCAACGGCACGCCGGTGAAGAGTGTCGAGCAGCTGCGGGGCGTGGTCAGCAAGGCCAAGGACCATGTTGCGCTGCTCGTGCAGCGAGATGGCCGGCGCCTGTTCGTACCGATCGACATCGGCCCGCCCGACGTCGGCTGACGGCACCCCGATATCTCCCGGCGACACCCGAGGGGGACAGTCCAAAAAAGGGGACTGTCCCCTTTTCTTTTGGTAACGCCCGAGGGGACAGGCCAATAGGGACTGTCCCCTTTTCTTTTGGTAACGTGAGCGCAACGCCAATCATAGAAATAACGAGGCAGCGCCGTGGCCAACGTCACCCGCCAGATCGGCCTTTCGCTCGGTGCCGACATCTGCTGGCCGATCTGCTACGAAGAGATCATGCGCCGGCTGAAGCTCTCGATTCCGTTCGAGGGCGACAAGCTCTCCTTCGAGGTCAGCCGCATCACGATCGAGCCGTTCAACCTGCGCCAGCCCGTGCGCTACGACCTGGTGATAGACCGCCTCACGCACTGGTATCACACCAGCCGCGAGTGGATCAAAAAGGCGGTCGTGCTCGACGACCTGTACGTCTTCAACAATCCCTGGTCGATCCAGGCGAACGAGAAGCACACGACGTACGCGGCGATGATGCGCCTGGGCCTGCCCATCCCCGAGACGTGGATGGTGCCGCCCAAGTCGTACGACAAGACCGCGGACCTCGAGCCCACGCTGCAGCGCTACGCGCGGATGTTCGACCTCGGCACGATCGGCAACGCGCTCGGATACCCGCTGTTCATGAAGCCGTATGACGGCGGCGGCTGGGTCGGCGTCACCAAGATCGACAACGAAGCGGCGCTGCGCGCGGCCTACGAGGCGAGCGGCACCAAGATCATGCATCTGCAGGCGGGCGTGATTCCGTACGACCGATTCGTGCGCTGCGTGGGCCTGGGACCGCAGACGCGCACCGTGAACTACAACCCTGCCGCGCCGCTGCACGACCGCTACATGCTCGATCGCAAGTTCCTCGAGCCCGCCGACCAGCGCGTGCTGGAGGACGTCACGCTCACGATCAACGCGTTCTTCGGCTGGGATTTCAATTCCTGCGAGGCGCTGCTGAAGAACCACGAGTGGTACCCGATCGATTTCGCCAACGCCTGCCCGGACTCGCAGGTGACTTCGCTCCACTACCACTTTCCGTGGCTCATCAAGTCGAACCTGCGCTGGTCGATCTTCTGCGCGGCCACCAGGCGCAAGGTGCGCATGAACCTCGACTGGGATCCGTTCTTCGAGGTGGCGCGCGAATCGGGCGGCTATCGCGACAAGCTCGCCAAGTACGCGGCGATCGCGCGCAAGCGCTTCGAGAGCGAGCGCTTCGAGGAGTTCTGCGCGAAGCACCTCGGTCACCTCGACGCGGTGGCGCACGAGTTCTTCGGCTCCACCGAGGCGAAGGAGGCGGTGCGCAAGAAAGTCACCGCGCTCTACCCCGCGCACGAAATCGATCAGTTCACCGACCTGTTCTTCGAGCGCATCCAGCAGTGGCGGCGCGAAGAGGGGAAATGACGTGGCATTCGACAGCAACAAGAAGAACTGGAGCTGGAACACGCAGCGTCTTCCCGAGCCCGCGCGCGTGGCGCGCTGGGGACACTTCGGCACGCCGGTGCTGCTGTTTCCGACGGCGGGCGGCGACTACGAGGAGGTCGAGCGCTTTCACCTCGTGCGCGTGCTCGGCGACATGATCGATGCCGGCCGCATCAAGGTCTACTCGGTCGACAGCGTCGCGGGCAAGACCTGGCTGCAGGGCACGCACTCGGCCGAGTACTGCTCCAAGGTTCAGAACCTCTACGACAGCTACATCTACAACGAAGTCGTGCCGCTGATCCGCAAGGACTGCGGAGGCGAGCCAATCGAAGTGGTCGCGGCCGGCGCCTCGATCGGCGCGTTCAACGCGGTGGCGAGCATCTGCCGCCACCCCGATGCGTTCAAGCTGGCCATCGCGATGAGCGGGACGTTCGACCTGTCGAAGTACCTCGATGGCAAGATGAACCAGGACTTCTATTTCTCATCGCCCGTGCACTACCTGCCGGGGTTGGACGAGGGCCCGCAACTCGCACAGCTGCGCAAGCGTTTCGTCCTGATCCCGACGGGCGAAGGCGACTACGAGGACCCGGCCGAGTCCTGGCGCATCGCGAATGTGCTCGGAGCGAAGAGCGTGCCGAACCGCGTCGACCTGTGGGGGCGCGACTATCACCACAACTGGGTGACCTGGCGGGCGATGCTGCCGAAGTATCTCGACGAGCTGCTTCGCTGAAACCGGGAATAGCCACGAAAGGGACACGAAATACACGAAATACACGAAAGGGAGTGAGGAACGGCGAGTGATACCTGTTCTCGAGCTGCGTGCTTTTTCCCTTTCGTGTGCTTTCGTGTCTTTCGTGGCCATTTCTCTTTCCAAGCGGGGATAACAACGTGAAGATCCCGTTCCGGCTGATGCTCCTGCTCGCGCTCGGCGCGTTCGCCTGCAACGCCTGGGCCGCCGACGTTTCCGTGACGTTGCCACCCGGCACCATCGTTCCGGACGCCGCGCAGCCGGGACCGGACTTCGATCCCGAGGCGGCGACCGAGGCGTACCTCGCGCTGTACACGCCCGAGCAGCGCGCGCGATCGGATGCGTACTTCGAGGGCGGGTACTGGCTGCAGCTCTGGAACTGGCTGGCGGGAATCGCCGTCGCCGCGCTCATGCTGCGATTCGGCTGGGCGGCGCGGATGCGCGACTGGGCCGCGCGCAGATCTTCGAAACCGTGGATCCAGACCTTTCTTTTCGTGGTGGCGTTCCTTGCGCTCCTCTGGCTCCTGACGCTGCCGCTTGCGGTCTACCAGGGCTACTTCCGCGAGCACCAGTACGGCTCATCGAATCTCACCCTCGGCGGCTGGTTCGTCGAAGGCCTGATCGGTCTCGCGTTCACGCTGGTGGGCGCAGGCCTGTTCATCACGCTGCTGTATTCGCTCGTGCGCAAGGCGGGCGACCGGTGGTGGGCCTGGGCGACCGCCGCGACGTTCGCGTTCATCCTCTTCGTCGTCACGGTCACGCCCGTGTTCATCAACCCGGCGTTCAACGACTACAAGCCGCTGCCCGAGGGCGAGACGCGCGAAGCCATCCTGTCGATGGCGCGCGCCAACCAGATCCCCGCCGACAACGTCATGTGGTTCGACGCCTCGAAGCAGACCAAGCGCATCAGCGCGAACGTGGCCGGGATGTTCGGCACGACGCAGATCAGCCTCAACGACAACCTGCTGGACAAGACCTCGCTGCCCGAGATCAAGGCGGTGATGGCGCACGAGATGGGACACTACGTGCTCAATCACGGACTGCGCCACACCGTCTACCTCTCGCTGCTGTACGGGCTGGGATTCCTGATCCTGGATCGGGTGCTGACTGCCCTGCTCGCGCGACACGGCGAACGCTGGCGCATCGGTGGCCGCGGCGATCCCGCTTCGCTCGTGGTGGCGTTCGCCGTGTTGTCGACGTACCTGCTCCTGGCGCAGCCGCTGTTCAACCGGATCATCTATGCCGGCGAGGTCGAGGCGGACATCTACGGCCTGAACTCCGCGCGCGAGCCGTACGGCTTCGCGACGGTGGCGATGCGGCTCGGCAGCTACCGCAAGCTCGAGCCCGGCCCCATCGAGACGTTCCTTTTCTACGACCATCCCAGCGGACGCGAGCGCGTGCGCATGTCGATGGAGTGGCTGAAGGAGAACCAGGCTCTGTTCCGGCAGCGCCCCGCGGTGACGGACATCGACGGCGAGAGCGCCACTCCCGCGACACACTGAAAAGGGGACTGTCCCCTTTTCAGCCCGCGTAGAGGTTCAGCTTGGTGCCGACCTCGTCGGCCATCTGCATCGTCGTGGCCAGTTCGGGATGGCGCAGCATGATGAAGCCGTCCGACACGAGCGTCTGCTTCCAGTTGCGACGCGGCGTGCCCACCGGCAACAGCGTGTTCCACACGATCGCACTGCCGTACTTGCGCTGCAGCTCGCCCAGGCCTTCGATCGCGCGGATGCGCCCCACGCCCTGTGCGCGCTTGTAGATCGTCGCCACGTTGTAGCGCCGCTCGATCTTCGTGTCGAAGCGGCCGTGGGTGACGGCGTTCGCCCACTCGCGAAACACGTCGAAGTCGCACGCGAAGTTCATCTGGTCGACCTGGTGCGCGCCGGGCGGGCGCGCGCCGATCTCGCCGAACACGACTTCGCCGTTGGACTTGCGATACCACTCCATGTGCGTGAAGCCGTCGCGAAAGCCGAGCGCGCGGATCACGTCGTGCCCCATCTGCACGCCGCCCGCGAGCTCGGGCTGCTCGACGTTGCGCAGCGCGATCACCTGCGGGCTGATCCATTCGTTGGAGCGCGCGATCAGGGGACGCGGCCGGTACCAGGCGATGTTGTAGTACGCGATGCGCCCGTCGATCGTGACGGTGTCGAAGGTGAACTCCTCGCCGTCGACGAATTCCTCCACGCTCACCATCGGCACGTGCCTCAGGCGCGGCAGCACGTCGCGCAGCTCGTCGGAATCGTTGACGCGATAGGTGTCGGCGGAGCCCGCGCCCGCGATCGGCTTGAGGATGATCGGAAAATCGATGCGCTCGGCCGCTTCCCAGCACTGCGCCACCGAAGTTGCCGGAAAGTGGCGCGGCGTGCGCACCCCCGCGGCGTCCAGCACCTGTTTCATCTTCTCCTTGTCGCGAAACGGCACGGTCTGCGCGACGCTCAGGCCCGGAACGCCGAGCGCCTCGCGCAGCTGCGCGGCGAGCAGCATGCCGGGTTCCCACAGGCATTCGATCCGGTCGAGGTTGCGTCCGCGCAGCCAGTTGCGCAGCTCCTCGGCCACCTGCTGCTCCTGCCACAGCGAACGGACCTGCAGATAGCCGTTGAGCGAGCGACGCACCAGGTCGGGCAACGCGCCCGGCGGCTGATCGCCCACGCCCAGCACAGTGGCGCCCACTTCCGCCAGCCCGCGCGTGAATTGCGGCATGTCGGCCGGATAGCCCGGCGAGATCAGGAGAATGTTCATGTGGGAATCGTCCTGCTCACAATGCGTTGATGGGAATCTTGAGATAGCTGCGGCCGTTGGCCGCCGGCGGCGGCAGGCGGCCCGCGCGCAGATTCACCTGGATCGCCGGCAGCAGCAGCGTCGGCACCGCCAGTGTCGCGTCGCGTGCGCGACGCGCGGCGACGAATGCCTCGGCGCTCGTCGTGCCGTTGAGCATGACGTTGCGCTCGCTCTGCTCGCGCACGCTCCACGCCGGGCGCGGCTCACGTCCCGGCGGCGGATAGTCGTGGCACAGGTACAGGAGGGTCTCGGGTGGCAAGGCGTAGAGCTTGCGCACGGAAGCGTGCAGCTCGCGCGCATCGCCGCCGGGAAAATCGCAACGCGCGGTGCCGTAGTCGGGCGCGAACAGCGTGTCGCCGATGAAGGCCGCATTGCCGACCAGGTAGGTGATGCTGTCGCTCGTGTGCCCGGGTGTCGCGAGCACGCGCGCCTCGATGTTGCCGATACGAAAAGTTTCGCCATCGGCGAACAGGTGATCGAACTGCGAGCCGTCGGCGGGCAGGCTCGCGCCCAGATCGAGCAGCTCGCGGAACGTGGCCTGCACCGAGCGCACGCCGGCCCCGATGCCGATGCGGCCGCCGTGGCGGTCCTTGAGCACGGCGGCGGCGCTCAGGTGATCCGCATGGGCGTGGGTTTCGAGCAGCCACTCGATCTGCAGGCCTTCGGCCTGCACGTACCGCGTAATCGCGTCGACGCCGGCCGTGGAGGTACGCGCGCCGCGGGGATCGTAATCCAGCACCGGGTCGACGATCGCGGCCCGCCGCGTGGCGGGATCGCTCACGACGTACGAATACGTTCCGGTTTCCGGATCGTGAAACGGGAGGGTGCGCGCCTGCATGGAGGCTCACAAGTGTAGCCGTTCGCGGCGTTCTGCACCGCACCGTCTTTGGTTAGACTGCCGCGCATGGGCCGTTCGTTGCGCGTGTGTTTCGCCTCCTCCGAAGTGGCCCCTCTCGCCAAGACCGGCGGACTGGCGGACGTCTCCAACGCCCTGCCCCGCTACCTGCACTCCGCCGGGCACGACGTGCGGCTGTTCATGCCGCTGTACTCGCGCATCGACGCGCAATCCCTGGACATGCACCCGGTGGATTTCCTGCAGGAAGTGCCGCTCGAGCTCGGCCCGCACCGCTACCGCTTTTCGGTGTTCACCGCCTCGCTCCCGGGCTCACACCTGATGATCTACCTGGTGCACTGCCCGGTCCTGTACGCCCGGCCCGGGATCTACTCCTCGGCGCCCGACGAGCACCTGCGCTTCCTGCTGCTCACGCGCGCGGCGATCGAGTCCTGCCAGCGCATGGGATTCACACCCGACATCCTTCATTGCAACGACTGGCACACCGCCTTCGGTCCGCTGTTCCTGCGCTCGATCTATGCGTGGGATGCGCTCTTCAAGGCGACGCGCACCGTCCTCAC
>DASTQG010000145.1:0-4420 GCA_035761885.1 Steroidobacteraceae bacterium
GCCGGTCCCCGTGGCTTCTCCGTCCAGCCGCACGTCGGTCTCCTGCTCGACGAAGAATCCCCCGAGGCTGAAATTGAATCGCTCCTGCAGGGGGCCCCGATCGGCGGCCGACGCGCCGCCGGCACCTGCGCACAAGGCCGCTCCGAAGAGGGCAGAAACCAGTTTCACGCTACGCATTGGCCATCTCCCAGCCTCGTCCCGAGTGCACGGCGATGTTCGGTCGGGCGGGTAATCCGTTTACCCAGAATTCACAAGCAAAGATGCCTGTGCTAGCGTCATCTGACAACAGAATTTCGCCGAAGCAGATCTTTCACACTTCCCCGCCAAGGAGATGCCATGAGAACCGCTGCCTGGACCAGTGCCGCGCTGAGTTCACTGGTGTTGATCGCCGGTTGCGCGTCCGGCCCCAAGATCATAGTCGACAAGGATCCGGGGGTGGACATGACAGCCTTCAAGACCTTCGGGTATTTCGATCAGGTCGCCACCGATCGCGCGCAATATACGACGATCATCACCAACCGTCTCAAGCAGGCCACGCGCGACCAGCTGGAGCGGCGCGGCTATCGCTACACCGAGGAGAGCCCGGATCTGCGGGTGAACTTCTACCTGAAGGTGGTGGAGAAGCAGGAGGTTCGCTCATCCCCATCCGTCGGGGTCGGCTACGGCGGCTTCTACGGCTACCGCGGGGGCGCATACGGCGCCTGGGCGTCGTACCCGTATGACGTCGACACGGTCGACTATCGCCAGGGCACGCTGAGCATCGACCTGGTCGATGCGAAGAAGAACGCGCTGGTGTGGCAGGGTCTGGCGGAAGGGCGCGTGAGCGAAGAAGCGCGCAAGAATCCGGGGCCCGCGATCGATGCCGTGGTGGCGGAGATCTTCGCCAACTTCCCCAACGGACCTGGGAAGTAACCTTTTCCCACCGCGACCGGGCACCGGAGCGCGCGCTGCGGTGCCCGTCTCGGACTCATCCGGCCGAAAGCTCCACGCCGAGTCGCACGACCTCCTCGGCGAGCGCGTCGAAGTCCGCGCGCGTGCTGCGGTGATTCACGATCGCGCAGCGGATGCTGAAGCGTCCCTGCAGGATCGTCGAGGAGGGCACGGCAAACCCGGTCTCCTGAAGGCGCAGGAGAATTGCGCGGTTGACCTCGTCCAGCTGCGCTTCGCTCAGCCCGGCGCGCCGATAACGGAAGTTGACGACGTTGAGTGCCGTCGGAGCAAGCAACTCCAGGTGCTCGCTCGCCTGGACGCGAGCGGTGAGGTGGCGAGCCTGAGCGACGTTTTGCTCGATGAGCAGCGCGTACTTTTCCAGCCCGTCCGCCTTGATCGCCATCCACACCTTGAGCGCCTTGAAGCTGCGTGAGAGTTGCACGCCGTACTCCGAAAAGCGGATCGGCGCGTTCGCAACACCGGCGGCGAGCTGCTGAAGGTACGCGGGCGTCACGGAGAATGCCTCGCGATGTGCCGAGCCCGAGCGCACCAGCACGCATGCCGCTTCGTAGGGTGCGTAGAGCCACTTGTGGAAGTCGAAGATCACGGAGTTCGCGCGCTCCAGGCCCTTGAGGTCCGGGCGCAGCGAGGGCGCCAGCATGCCCATCGCACCGAACGCGCCATCGACGTGCAGCCAGAGGCGTTCGCGCTCGCAGACATCCGCCAGCGCGGCGATCGGATCGATGGCGCCGGTGTTGACCGTGCCCGCATTGGCGACGATGCAGAAGGGCCGCATGCCGTGCGCGCGGTCGTGCGCGAGCGTGCGGCGCAGGGCGTCCATGTCGATCGTGTAGTCCTCGGTCGTGCGGATCAGCCGCAGGCTCGCTTCTCCCAGTCCCAGCACTTCGACCGCCTTGCGCAGTGAGCTGTGCGCTTCCTGCGAGGCGTACACGGTGAGCCGGCCACGCTCGTGATCCACGCCGCGCTCGCGCATTCCCTCGACCTGCGCGTTGCGCGCCACGGTGAGCGCGGTGAGATTCGCGGCGGAACCGCCGCTCACCAGCAGGCCGCTCGAGCCCGTGGGGAATCCCATGATCTCGCGGAACCAGTCGATGACCTGCAGCTCGACCAGCGCGGGTGAGTGGTCGAAATCCGCGGCGTTGGGATTCATGGCGGCGGCGAGCAGGTCCGCGAGCACGCCCACGGGCGCGCCGGATCCCTGCACCCAGCCCCAGAAGCGCGGGCTGATGTTGCCGGTGGTGTACGGGCGGATGTGCTCCAGGAACTCGGCGTACGTGCGCTCCAGGCCGACGCCGCGCCACGGCGCCGCGGTCTGGAGGTGCGCGCGCGCGGCAGCGGAGGGCGCCACCCAGGTCGGACGGTCGCGAACGGTCGCGAGATAGTCGACCGTGTCGTCGATCATGCGGTGGGCGAGCGCACGAAACTCGCTCCAGTCCTGCGGATCGAGCGTCTGTTCCGGCGTTTCGAGTGCCGGTGCGCCGCTGTCCGTGCGCAGGTTCAGCTCCAGCTGGATGTCGCCGCGGGCGAATTTCTCATCGGAGCCGAGCCGGGTGATCTTGAAACCGAAGGCGCGGTACAGCGCGATGGCGGGACGCAGCACGGTGTTGGAACGGATCAGGATGCGCTCGGCGCCGCGCGCTCGCGCAAAGTCGATCGCGTGGTGCATCAGCAGCTTTGCGTAGCCGCGTCCCTGCGCGGAGGGCGCCACGGCCATCTTCACCAGCTCGAAGCTGCGTTCGCCATCCTTGAGCATGGCGACGGTGGCCTTGGGCGTGCCGTCTTCGTAGAGCATGAACACTTCGCCGCCGGGCTCGACGATGTGCCGCCGCGGGTCGCTCAGCACCTCGCGATCCGGGGGCTCGACGGCAAAGTACTTTTCGATCCAGGCGAGGTTCAGGGCCGCGAAGATCGGCTGGTGCTCATCTCTATAGGACTCGATGACCACCTTGGGCGTGGACCGGGGCTGCGTCGTCATATGAGGGGTCGGATGGGGTTCGTTGCGTGAGCGTGCTTGGTCATCCCTGCCCATGGGTACGTTCCCTGCACACGGTGAATTTTGCAAAGCGCCGTGAGCCGCGGGCAGCTTGCCTCCGGCGGAGGCAGCCGCGCTATCCACTTTCGTACAGGGTACTTGTCGACCTGAGGTAGCTGTATATAATCACAGTACCCCCGTTCCGACCCTTCCCCCCATGACCGACCCGCTCCAGAGGTTATTGCAGCATCCATCGCTCTGGCGGGCGGGCAGATCGGCAGTGACGCGCACGGTCCTGCCGACAGGGTTTGCGGCGCTCGATCGTCAGCTCCCGGGCGGCGGCTGGCCCTTCCCCGCACTGATCGAGTTCTTGATGGACCGCTGCGGACTGGGAGAAATCGGGTTGCTCGTGCCCGCGCTGCGCGAGCTGCAGCGGCGTGCCGGCTCGGAAATGCCCGGCATGCTCGCATGGCTCAACCCACCCTACATTCCTTATGCGCCGGGCCTGGCTCAGCGCGGGCTCGAGCTGCAGCGACAGATCGTCACCGGTCCCCTCACGGCCGTGCAAACGCTGTGGGCAATGGAACAGGCGCTGCGCTCGGGGGCGTGCGCGGCAGTACTGGCCTGGGCTGATGTCGCGAGCACGCAGTCCTTGCGCCGATTGAAGCTCGCCGCGTTCGAAGGCGGCAGTCTCGGTGTGTTGTTCCGCTCGCCTCGTCAGCGCTCCCAGGCATCGCCCGCCAATCTGCGCCTCTCGCTCAATGTCGCCGGCGAGCAGTTGCAGGTCGAGCTGGTGAAGGTGCAGGGCGCGGGACATCAGCGCGAAGTGAAACTGCCGCGCGATCTGTCGGGAGGTGACTGATGGGTGCTCCGCTCACTCTGCCGCTGTTCCCATCGCTGCCCGCACCGGCGGAGCCACAATCCAAACGCAAGCCGCGTCCTGCGCTGGTCCGGCGCCCGCCGGGGCCGCAGACGCAGCCGCGGCTCAACGTGCCGCAGCTCTGGCTCGCGGTGCATTTTCCACGGCTCGCGCTCGATGCCTTGGGCGGTGCGGTGGCGAGCGTGCCAGCCGACCGCCAGTCGCTCGCCATCCTCGATCCGGAAGATAGGGTGCAGAGCGTGCTCGCCTGCAACGAGCGGGCACGCGAGCGTGGCGTGCGTGCCGGACAGCCGCTCAATGTTGCGCTCGCATTCGATGCAACGCTCCTCACCTTGCCACGCGATGCGTTTCGCGAGCGACAGTTCCTCGAGCGCATCGCTGCCCAGTGCCAGCGTTTCACTCCCATCGTCAGCGTGGCGGGACCCGACGAACTGCTGCTCGAAGTGAAGGGGAGCCTGCGGCTGTTCGGTGGCGCGGCGGCACTGCTCGAGCGCGTGCGCGCGGAGCTGCAGGATGTGCAGATCGCTCTCGCACTCACGCCCGCTCCCCAGGCTTCTCTCTGGCTCGCAAGGAACGGACCAGCCGGGAACACCTGTGTGATGCGCCCCGAGGATCTC
>DASTQG010000146.1:0-6020 GCA_035761885.1 Steroidobacteraceae bacterium
ACGCGCGCGATGTGCCGCGCCACGGCCCAGGCCAGCGAGAGTCCGTCGAAAGTGCTCGTCCCCCGGCCAATCTCGTCCATGAGGATGAGGCTCTTGTCCGTGGCGTTGTTGAGGCTGTTCGCCGCTTCGGTCATCTCCACCATGAACGTGGAGCGTCCGCCCGCGAGGTCGTCGCCGGCGCCGATGCGCGTGAAGATGCGGTCGAAGGGACCGAGCACCGCTCGCTCGGCCGGCACGAAGCTGCCGATGTGCGCCAGGATCACGATGATCGCGGTCTGGCGCATGTACGTGGACTTGCCGCCCATGTTCGGGCCGGTGATCACCAGCATGCGCTGCGAGTCGTCGAGCGCCAGGTCGTTCGGCACGAACGGCGCGTCGAGGAACGCTTCGACCACGGGATGGCGGCCGCCCTCGATGAGGAGGCGCGGCTCGGTCACGAGCTCGGGCTCGGTCCAGCGCAGCTCAACCGCGCGATCGGCGAGGTTCGCGAGTACATCCAGTACCGCCAGCGCGCCGGCGCTGCGTTGCAGAGGCGCCAGTTCCGCTATCAGCTGCGTGAGCACCTCGTCGTACAGCGCACGCTCGCGCGCCAGCGACTTCTCGCGTGCACCGAGCACCTTGTCCTCGAAGACCTTCAGCTCCGGCGTGATGAAGCGCTCGGCGTTCTTCACCGTCTGCCGGCGCACGTAGTCCTGCGGGACGCGCTCGGCCTGGCTGCGGTTGATCTCGATGTAGAAACCCTGCACGCGGTTGTAGCCCAGGCGCAGGCTCGCGATGCCGCTGCGCTCGCGCTCACGCCTCTCCAGATCCAGCAGGAACTGCTCCGTGTTGCCGCCGATCGCGCGCAGCTCGTCGAGGTCGGCGTCGAATCCCGGCGCGATCACGTTGCCGTCGCGCAGGAAGTGCGAGGGCTCCTCGGCGATCGCGCGACGCAGCAGCTCGACCGAGCTCGTGTGCGTGCCGACCGATTCGCGCAGGTGATCGAGCAGGGGCGAGTCCATGCCTTCGAGCAGCGAACGCACCGTCGGCAGCATCCCGAGCGCGGTGCGCAGCTGTACGAGATCGCGCGGCCGCGCGGTGCGCAGACCGATACGCGAAAGAATGCGCTCGATGTCGCCGACCTCGCGCAGCGCGCCGTGCAGCTCGCGAGTGCGGCCGGCGGCGATCAGCGTCTCCAGCGCGTGATAGCGACGTCGCAACAGTGCCTGGTCCAGCAACGGCCTCCGCAACCAGCGGCGCAACTCGCGCCCGCCCATGGCCGTTGCGGTCTGGTCGAGCACGGCGATGAGCGTGCACTCGGGCCGGCTGCCGAGCGAGGTCTCGATCTCGAGGTTGCGCCGCGCGGCCGGATCGAGCACCAGCGCATCCTCGCGCCGCTGCACCGTCAGGCCGACCAGGTGCGGGAGCGCTGATTTCTGCGTATCGCGCACGTATTGAAGCAACGCGCCGGCCGCGCGGACCGCGAGCGGCGCATCGGCGCAACCGAAACCGCTGAGATCGCGCGTACCGAATTGCGTCGACAACAGGCGGGTCGAAGTGTCCAGATCGAAATGCCAGGGCGGCCGTGTGCGACGAACGCCGGCCGAAGTCGCCGCCACCTCGGGCTGATCCTCGCCTGACAGCAGCTCGGCCGGCCGCAATCGATCGAGCTCAACCGACAGCGCGTCACGACCCACGCCCTCGAGTACCGTGAAGCGCCCGCCGGCGAGATCCAGCCAAGCAAGCCCGAAGCGCTCACCTTCGAACGCCACGGCGGCGAGCAGCGTGTCGCGCCGGTCGTCGAGCAGCGCATCGTCGGTAACGGTCCCGGGCGTCACGACGCGCACCACGTCGCGCTCGACGGGGCCCTTGGACTTGGCCGGATCGCCGAGTTGCTCGCAGATCGCGACCGACTCGCCTTTGCGCACCAGCCGTGCGAGGTAGCCGTCGACGCTGTGCGCCGGCACGCCGGCCATCGGAATCGGCTGTCCGGCCGACTGCCCGCGCTGGGTCAGCGTGATGTCGAGGAGCCGGGCGGCGCGACGCGCGTCCTCGAAGAACAGCTCGTAGAAATCCCCCATGCGGTAGAACAGCAGCGTGTCGGGGTACTGGGCCTTGATGCGCAGGTACTGCTGCATCACCGGCGTGTGTGCCGAAGTGCTGGCCAGTTCGTAATCTACAGCTGCCACGTGCTAGAGAATCCCAACTTGTTCAACCAGTTATCCGTGCGCGGGACGGGCCGGAGCGATCGTTGTCCTCCGGACTGCGCCGGGGCGAACTTCGGCGGGTTCGGATTATGCCTTTGCCCAGCTGATGACGCTGAGGTCGCGCAGGACCCGCGGGGAATTTCGGACATGATTGGCCTTGGCGTGTCAATCCAACCATCGTCCGCGGGGCTGGGTTCATCATTGAACGTATCGTTAGTGCTTCAGTTCTGATCGGCGGCGCGGAGTCGCTGCCGCGGGTGGTCGCCATGCATTCCTCTCGCCGCTTCTGCTGCGTCGTTGCGCTTCTCTGCGCGCTGCCGCTCAACCCCGACTGGGCCCATGCATCGAACGACACGGCCCGGCCCCGCGTCGGCCTCGTGCTCGCCGGCGGCGGGGCGAAGGGCGGCGCGCACGTGGGTGTGCTGAAAGTCCTGGAGGAGCTGCGCGTGCCGGTCGATTGCATCGCCGGAACCAGCATGGGCGCGCTGATCGGCGGCGGCTATGCCTCCGGGATACCGGCGGCCGAGCTGGAAAAATTCATGGTCGGGATCGAGTGGAGCAAGGTCGTCGGCAGCCAGGGCCGTCGCGACCTCGAACCCATCGAACAGAAGCGCGCCGGCCCCACCTACAGCAACGAGATCGAGCTGGGCATTACGCCCAACGGCATCCTGACACCGCCCGGTCTGATCAATACCAGCAACGTGGAGGACCTGCTGCGGGTCTACGTCGCGAACGCGCGGCTGGAAGCGGATTTCGACCGGCTGCCGATCCCCTTCCGGGCGGTCGCGACCGACATGGTCTCGAGCTCAATGGTGGTCCTCGAGCAGGGCGATCTGGCGACGGCGATGCGCGCCAGCATGGCGATTCCCGGAGCCTTCGCCCCGGTGGTCATGCAGGACAAGATCCTCTCGGATGGCGGGCTGGTGCGGAACATTCCGGTCGACGTCGCACGCGATCTGTGCGCCGACGTGGTGATCGTCGTCAACCTGGTCGAGCCGGAGGCGGACCCGGTCAGGCTCCAGAGCGCGACGCAGCTGCTGATGCGCTCGATGGACGTCATGATCATCGCGAACGAGGAGCTGCAGTTGCAGAGCCTCAGGCCGGGCGACATCCGCATCGATGTCGAAATGGGTTCGATCGGCACCGCCGACTTCGAGCGCGTGCCGGACACGGTGCCCCTGGGCGAGGTGGCGGCGCGCAGGATGTCCGATGCGCTGACCCGGCTCGCCGTCCCCGAGGAGCGCTACGTTGCGTGGCGCAGCGCCGTTACGCAGTCGCAGGAGATCCAGGGCCGGCTCTCCGGCGTGCGCTACGAAGGCCTCGAGCGCGTCAATCCAGAATACCTGGCGCGACGCCAGCAGCTGCAGCCGGGCGATGCGGTCGACACCGTCGCGATCAGCCGGGAGGCGCAACGGCTCTCGGTGTTGCAGGACTTCGAATCCGTGAGCTACCGGCTCGATGGCGATCCGGCCGCGCCGACGCTCACCTGGCTGCCGCAGGAAAAGAAATGGGGTCCGAACTATCTGCGCGCGGACCTCGGCTTGTACACCTCCCGCGATGGCGACCTCACTTTCACCTTGTACGGCAGGCACACGCGCACCTGGGTGAACCCGCTCGGCGCGGAGTGGCGCAACGAGCTGCAATTCGGCGGCGAGACGCTGCTCGCGACCAGCTTCTTCCAGCCGCTGGACCCCGCGCATCGATTCTTCGTCGAGCCGCGCGTCGCCTATTCGCGCTCCATCGAAGACGTGTTCGTCGACCAGGAACGGGTGTCGCGCTACCTGTTCAGGGATTACATCGGCCAGCTCGACGTCGGCATGAGCGTGGGCCGCTACGCGCAGGCGCGCCTCGGCTACGTCTATGCCGACCGCGCCATCGAGCTCGACATCGGCTTGCCGCCCTTGCCCGAGGGTGACTCGGAGGATGCCGGCCTGCGTTTCGTCGCCGAGTACGACAGCCGCGACACATCTTTCAACCCGACGCGCGGGCTGGCGGTGGCGATCGAGTACGCGCACAGCGACGAGTCGCTGGGCGCCGACCGCGAGTGGGAGCGAGCGGAAATCGGAGTCGGCATGGCAGTGCCGCTGCGCAGGGACGTGGTGTGGGTCACCTTCGCCGCAGGCACCGACCTGGGCAGCGACCTGCCTGCCGATCGTGCGTTCGCGCTCGGCGGACCGGAGAGCTTTCCTGGCTATGAGCTGGGGGAACTGCGCATCGATCGCTACTGGGTGGCAGGGACGAGCTACCTGTGGCGCGTGAAAGACGTGCTGCCGGTCCGCAACCTCGCGCTCTATGCAGGCATCGGCCTCTCCGCCGGCGAGATCGACGATCGCATCGACGCTGGCGATACGGGGGACATCTACGGTGCGTCGGTGTTCCTGACGGGCCGCACGCTCGTCGGCCCCTTGACGCTCGGTATCGGCACGACATCGACCGACTCCTGGAGCCTGTGGCTGAGCGTCGGCAGGCCGGTGGGCCACGGCACGATCCTGGAAAAAAGCATCTTCCGCTGAAGCCGCCATGGGCGCCGAACATCACGGCATCGAGCTGCTGCCGATCATCACGCTTCTCGCGGTGGCCGTCATCGCAGCGCCGTTGTTCAAGCGCATCGGCTTGGGCGCGGTGCTGGGCTACCTCGCGGGCGGCCTTGCCATCGGCCCATACGGCCTGCGCGTCTTCGCAGATCCGGCCTCGATCCTGCAGGTCGCCGAGCTCGGCGTCGTGATGTTCCTGTTCGTCATCGGCCTGGAGATGCGGCCTGCGCACCTGTGGCAGATGCGCGGCACGATCTTCGGCCTCGGCTTCGCGCAGGTCGCCGTTTGCGCGTTCGCGCTCACGATGGTGGGCGTGCTCACAGGGTTCCCTGTGGCAGCGTCGTTCGTGTCCGGCGCCGGATTCGTGCTCACCTCGACGGCCATCGTGATGCAACTGCTGGAGGAGCGCGGCGAGCTGCAGTCGCAGAGCGGGCAGCGCATCGTCGGCATCCTGCTGCTCGAGGACATGCTGATCGTGCCGTTGCTGGCCATCGTCGCATTCCTCGCGCCCATCGCGCCGGGGCATCCCGACGCGGAGCGCGGCATCGACTGGGCCGCGATCGGCATCGGTGCCGCTGCAATTGCGGGTCTGATCGTGGCCGGTCGCTACCTGCTCAATCCGCTTTTCCGCATCCTCGCCGATGCGCGTGCACGCGAGGTGATGACGGCAGCGGCGTTGCTGGTCGTTCTCGGAGCCGCATACGCCATGGAGCTGGGCGGCCTTTCGATGGCGATGGGCGCGTTCATGGCCGGTGTGCTGCTGTCGCAGTCGAGCTACCGCCATCAGCTCGAGGTCGACGTCGAGCCGTTCCGCGGCGTGTTGCTGGGACTGTTCTTCGTGGCGGTGGGCATGTCGCTTCGCCTCGACGTCGTGGTCGCGAACTGGGCGATGATCCTGGGCTACGTGTTCGCCTACATGGCGGTGAAGGCAGCGGTGATCTACGGGGTCGCGCGTCTGTTCCGTGCCGCCCACCGGGAAGCAACCGAGCGCGCGGTGTTCATGGCGCAGGGCGGGGAGTTCGCCTTCGTGCTCTACGCGGCGGCCACGCAGGCGCGCATCATCGATGCCGACGAGCACGCCATCCTCACCGCCATCGTCATTCTGTCGATGGTGCTCACGCCGGTGTTCATCGCGCTGCTGAATTTCCTGCGCCGGCGCATCCAGCCGTCGGCGGAAGGGTACGAACGTCCGGCGGGGCTCACGGGCGTCGCGCTGGTCGTCGGTTTCGGACGCGTGGGCCAGATCGCCAGCCAGTTCCTCTTCGCGCGCGGCTACGAGGTTTCGATCATCGACATGGAC
>DASTQG010000147.1:0-7349 GCA_035761885.1 Steroidobacteraceae bacterium
GGAGTTCGAGAATGGCTGCAACGGCCAGCGATGCCGGGGTCCACGAGGGGAACCGCGAGGGCATGAGGGAGGACGGTTCGGGGGATGAGGCCCGGTGCGCGGCGCGCCCGGGCGAAGCGCTTCTCCCGGACAAGCTGCTGCGCTGGGTCGACTCCCGCTCCGCGCCGCTCGCGTCCGCGGATCCGCAGCTCGCGAACCGCGTCGACTGGGCACGCATCGTGCCGTTCCTGCTGATGCACGTCGCCTGCCTGGGCGTGTTCTGGACGGGCGTGAGCTGGACCGCGGTGCTGGTCGCGCTGGTGCTGTACCTGGTGCGCATGTTCGCGATCACCGGTTTCTATCACCGCTACTTCTCACATCGTTCCTTCAAGACCTCGCGCGCCGGGCAGTTCGTGTTCGGTCTGCTCGGGGCATCCGCCGTGCAGCGCGGACCGGTCTGGTGGGCCGCACACCATCGCCACCATCACGCACATTCGGACCAGGAAGCGGACGTGCACTCACCGCGCCAGCGCGGTTTCCTGTGGAGCCACATGGGCTGGTTCCTGTCGCGCCGGCACTTCGCGCCGGACCTGTCGCGCGTGCGCGATCTGGTGCGCTTTCCGGAGCTGCGCTGGCTCGATCGCTTCGACATCCTCGTTCCGGTGACCCTGGCGCTCGGCGTGTTCGTGCTCGGCATCGTGCTGGAAAGCGCGGCGCCGCAGCTCGGCACCGACCGCTGGCAACTCCTCGTCTGGGGGTTCTTCCTCTCCACGGTCGCCTGCTACCACGCGACCTACACGATCAACTCGATGTCGCACCGCTTCGGCCGCCAGCGCTACCGCACCAACGACGACAGCCGCAACAACCTGTGGCTGGCCCTGCTCACGCTCGGCGAGGGCTGGCACAACAACCACCATCACTACCCGGCCTCGGTGCGCCAGGGGTTCTACTGGTGGGAGATCGACATCACCTACTACGGCCTGCGGCTGCTGTCGCTCCTCGGCGTGATCTGGGACCTGAAGCCGGTTCCGGCCGCCGTGCGCGAGGCGCACGCGGAACGACGCGCATGAGGATCGTCCATTGAGAGTGGCAATCGTCGGCTCCGGGATTGCCGGACTCACCGCGGCGCACCGCCTGCACCGCTCGCACGACATCACGCTGTTCGAGGCGAACGACTACCTCGGCGGCCACACGCATACCGTGGACGTGGACGACGGCGGCCGGCTCCTGGCCGTGGACACGGGGTTCATCGTCTTCAACGACTGGACCTACCCCAACTTCATCGCGCTGCTGAAGGAGCTGGGCGTCGAATCGCAGCCCTCGAACATGAGCTTCTCCCTGCGCTGCGAGCGCACGGGGCTGGAGTACAACGGCACCTCGCTCAACGCGCTGTTCGCGCAGCGGCTCAACCTCGTGAGCCCGTCGTTCCTGCGCATGATCTGGGACATCCTGCGTTTCAACGCGCGCTCGCGCCGCCTGCTGGAAACGCTCGATGCGCGCACCACGCTCGGGGAATATCTGGAGCAGCACCGCTACGGCGATGCCTTCCGCGAGCGCTACATCGTGCCGATGGGTCGTGCGATCTGGTCCGCCTCCGAGCGCGCACTGCTCGGCTTTCCGGCGCGCTTCTTCGTGGATTTCTTCCACCGGCACGGCTTTCTCAGCGTCGACCGGCGTCCGCAGTGGCGCGCCGTCAAGGGTGGCTCGCGCGAGTACGTGCGCAAGCTCGTTGCGCCGTTCGCGGACCGCGTGCGCCTGCGCACGCCCATCGCGGGCATTCAACGCCTGCCGCACCAGGTGGTGCTGCGTACCGCGCATGGCCGGCTGGAGCACTTCGACCACGTGTTTCTCGCCTGCCATAGCGAGCAGGCTCTCGCACTGCTGTCCGATGCGACCGCTGCCGAGCGGGACATTCTCGAAGCGCTGCCGTACGAGCAGAACCAGGTCATCCTGCACACCGACGAATCGCTCCTGCCACGGCTGCCGCTGGCGCGAGCGGCGTGGAACTACCACCTGCTCGACACGCCGCAGCATGAAGTGGCAGTGACGTACTGCATGAACACCTTGCAGAACCTGCAGACGTCCACGCGCTACCTGGTGACGCTCAACAACGCGGATGCCATCGATCCGCGCAAGGTGCTCAAGCGCATCGCCTGCGCGCATCCGATCTACACGCCGCGCGGCGTCGCGGCGCAGGCCCGGCGCGCCGAGATCAACGGCGCGCGGCGCACGTTCTTCTGCGGGGCGTACTGGAGCTGCGGGTTCCACGAGGACGGCGTGAAGAGCGCGCTCTGGGCCGTGTCGGATTTCGAGCGCACGCTGCAGTCCGAGCGCGGCCTCGCGCGGGCGGGCTGATGCACAGCGCGATCTACACGGGCTGGGTGCGGCATCGCCGGCGTGAGCCGACGAGCCACCGCTTCCGCCATCGGCTGTTCATGATGTATCTCGATCTCGCGGAGTTGCCCACGCTGTTCGACCGCTTCTGGCTCTGGTCCGCGAGGCGCCCGGCACTCGCCTGGCTGCGTCGTCGCGACCATCACGGCGATCCCGCGCACAGCCTCGATGCCTCGATCCGCGAGCTGGTGCAATCGCATGGCCTGCCGCGTCCGCGCGGGCCGATCCGCCTGCTCACGCACTTGCGCTACTTCGGCCATGGCTTCAACCCGGTGAGCTTCTATTACTGCTTCGACGAGCACGACCAGCGGCTGGAAACGATCGTGGCCGAGGTCAACAACACGCCCTGGGGCGAGCAGCATTGCTACGTGCTGCCGGTCGCCGCTGCCCGCGAACCGATGCGGTTTCAGTTCGACAAGGATTTCCACGTCTCGCCGTTCATGCCGATGGACGTGCGTTACGACTGGCGCTTTGCCGCCCCGGGCAACGGCCTGTTCGTGCACATGCAGAACTGGCGCGAGGGACGCGCGATGTTCGACGCGACGCTTGCGCTGCGCCGCAGGCCCATTACGTCGGCGAGCCTGGCTGGCGCGCTGCTCACCTACCCGCTCATGACGCTGCAGGTGGTGTTCTACATTCATTGGCACGCCTTGCGCCTGTGGCTCAAGCGCACTCCCTTCTTCGCGCATCCGCGTCCCGGCGCGGCGAGCGCGGAACGGCAGGAGGCGCACACCTCGTGAAACCCACGATCGTTCAGATGCCGCCCCATCAGTCGGCCGGTGCGCCGGCCAGCGCATCGGCCAGCGCATCGGCCAGCGTGCTGCAATCGCTGGGGCGTCGACTGCTGCTGCGACAACTTCGTGGCCTCGAGCACGGCGAGCTCGTGCTGGTCGAGGACGGAGCCACCCATCGCTTCGGGCGCGCCAGCGCGCGCTGCAATCTCAGCGCCAGGCTGATAGTCAGCGATCCGCAGTTCTTCGCCGATGCGGCCTTCGGCGGAACGGTGGGTGCCGGCGAGTCGTACATCAACGGGTACTGGGCGTGCGACGACCTCACCGCGCTGGTGCGGATCATGGTCGTGAACCGGGACCTCATGGCGCAGCTCGAGGGCGGGCTCACGGGGCTGGTGAGCGCACCGTTCCTCAAGCTCTTTCACTGGGTCAACCGCAACACGCGCGGCGGCAGCGCACGCAACATCGCCGCGCACTATGACCTGGGAAATGCCCTCTTCGAGCTGATGCTCGACGACACCATGGCGTACTCGTGCGGCATCTTCGAACGCCCCGACGCCACGTTACGCGAAGCCTCCATCGCCAAGTTCGACAGTGTATGCCGCAAACTGGACCTCAGGCCCGGCGAGCATCTGCTGGAGATCGGCACCGGCTGGGGCGGCCTGGCGATGCACGCGGCGCTTCACTACGGCTGCCACGTGACGACGACGACCATTTCGCGCGAGCAGCACGATTACGCCGCGCAGCGCATCCGGCGCGCGGGCCTCGCCGACCGCATCACGCTGCTGCTCGAGGACTATCGCGAATTGCCCCGCCACCTCACGGGCGAACGCGCCGCCGGCTTCGACAAGCTGGCGTCGATCGAGATGGTCGAGGCCGTGGGGCACCAGTTCCTCGATACGTACTTCGAAACCTGCTCGCGCCTGCTGGCGCCGCATGGCGCGATGCTCCTGCAGGCGATCACGCTGCGCGACCAGCTCTACGCGCGGGCGTTGAAGAACGTCGATTTCATCCAGCGCTTCATCTTCCCCGGCAGCTTCATTCCTTCGGTCGCCGCGCTCACCGACTCGGTCGCGCGCAGCACCGACCTGAAGCTCTTCCACCTCGAGGACATCGGCCCGCACTACGCGACCACGCTCGCGCACTGGCGCCGCAACTTCCTCGCGAACCTCGAGAAGGTGCGCGCACTCGGCTATCCGGAACGCTTCGTGCGCATGTGGGACTATTACCTGTGCTATTGCGAAGGCGGCTTCCTGGAGCGCCAGCTCGGGGACGTTCACATGCTCCTCACCAAGCCCGACTGCCGGCGCGAGCCCTATCGCTGAGCCACTGGACCGCCTGCGGCAATCGCCGCATAGTGTTTCGATGAGCATTGACGACGCTGCGCTTTCGCGACTGAAGCAGGTGGTCGGTGCGCGCGGCGTCGTCGAGGGCGCCGACCGCGATCGCTACGAGCACGACTTTCGGCGCCAGTACGCCGGCTCGACGCCGCTCGTGCTGCGCCCGGCATCCACCGAGGAAGTCTCGCGCGTGCTCGCGATCTGCCACGAGCGTCGCATCGGCGTCGTGCCACACGGCGGCAACACGAGCTACTGCGGTGGCGCGACGCCGGACGAGAGCGGCTCGCAGGTCGTGCTCTCGCTGGAGCGGATGAACCGGGTGCGCGCGGTCGACCCACTCAACGACGCCATCACAGTGGAGGCCGGATGCATCCTCGCGGACGTGCAGGCCGCGGCCGAGCGGGCCGGCCGCCTGTTTCCCCTGAGCCTGGGGTCCGAAGGCTCCTGCCAGATCGGTGGCAATCTGTCGACCAACGCGGGCGGCACGGCGGTCCTGCGCTACGGCATGATGCGCGACCTCGTGCTGGGCCTGGAGGTCGTTCTCGCGGATGGACGAGTGCTCGATGCGCTGCGAGGCCTGAGGAAGGACAATCGCGGCTACGACCTCAAGCAACTCTTCATCGGCGCCGAGGGCACGCTCGGTGTGATCACGGCAGCGACGCTCGAGCTGTTTGCGCCGGCCGCAAGCCGCGCCACCGCGCTGTGCGCCGTGCCGGTCCTGGGCGCTGCCGTGGATCTGCTGAGCCACGTGCGCACCGCGGCCGGTGAGTGGCTCACCACGTTCGAGCTCATGCCGCGCATCGCGGTGCAGCTCGCGACGCGACATATTCCGGGCGTTCGCGACCCGTTCGCCAACGCCCACCCCTGGTACGTTCTGATCGAGCTCACCGCCTCGCGCGCGACTGCGGACACGGGCGAGGCGCTGGAATCAGCCCTGCAGAAAGCTCAGGAGCGCGCCTGGTTGGCGGACGCCGTGATCGCGACCAGCGAAACCCAGCGCGAGAGCATGTGGAAATTGCGTGAAACCATCCCGGAGGCGCAGCGGCACGAGGGTGCGAGCCTAAAGCACGATGTCTCGGTGCCGATCGCCGTGCTGGTCGATTTCGTGGCGCAGGCGCAGGCCTGGGTCCAGGACCACGTGCCCGAGGGCGTGGTCGTTTCCTACGGCCACCTGGGCGACGGCAACCTGCACTTCAACGTCAACCAGCGATCCGGCACGCAGGCTTTCCAACTGCAGGCCGTGGAACAGAAGGCGCGCCGCGCGATCCACGACCTGGTGCGCGAATTCGGCGGCAGCTTCAGCGCCGAACATGGCATCGGACGTGCGAAGGTGCAGGAACTGGAGCGCTACAAGGCGGGCGTGGAGCTGGACCTCATGCGGACACTGAAGCGTTCCCTCGACCCGCACGGCATCCTGAATCCGGGCAAGGTCCTGCGCTGAACGAAAAGGGGACTGTCCCCTTTTTCCTCGTGCGCAAATCCTTCATGATTCGCGCACCGCGCTGCGCGCGGGCAGGGCACCCACATGTCGTTGGCCAAGTTCCAGCGCTACACGCGTCTCATGCTCGGCGGTGCCGCGACCATGCTGGTCGTGACCGCCTCCCTCCACGGGACTGGTTTCGCCGAGGTGGATCCGCACCTCGTCCATGCCCCCATGCCCGAGATCTGGCGCAACGCCGTGCGCGTGGTCTGGATCATGTACGCGGCGCACCTGCTGCTGATCGCCGCGGTCCTGGCCTATGCCGCCCTTTCGACCGCGCAGGTGCCCGGCCCGGTGCTGATGCTGTGCGGCGCGCTCCCGGCGCTGGATGCGCTGCTGCTGCTGTTCTACGTCGGCGGTTTCATCGGCACCCTCTTCCTCGGACTCGCCGCAGCCCTCGTGTTCGGCGCCGTCGCCCGCCGCAACATGCCGGCGCACGAGGATCCGGCCGCACACTCGGGAATGGGACACGATCGAAGATCCTGAGGAATGACGCCCCCCATGCAGACCCCGTGGCGGCTCGGACCGCTCTTCCTGCTCGTGCTCGTCGCTGCGTGCAGTCGCAATAGCGAGAGCGAGCCGCCGCCCCCTGTTCCGTCCACGCCGCGCTCGAACGACGGAGCACCGCAGCGCGTACCCTCGGCCGACGGTGTGTCGCTCAGCTACCGGGTGTACGGATCGGGCGATCCCGCTCTGATCTTCATTCACGGCTGGGCTGTCGACCATACGGTCTGGGACGCGCAGATCGATGCGTTCAAGTCGCACTACGCCGTGGTGACGCTGGATCTCGCCGGCCATGGCGACTCCGGAATGGACCGGCGCCGCTGGACCATGGATGCGTACGCCGAGGACATCATCGCGGTCGCGCAGCGCGTTCCCGCCCGGCGGCTGGTGCTGGTGGGTCATTCGATGGGTGGTCCGGTCGCCCTGCAGGCGGCGCGCCAGCTCGATGAGCGCGTGATCGGCATCGTGGGCGCGGACACGTTCCAGAACCTCGCCAACGCGCCCGTACCGCACGACATGCTCGAGCGCCGGCTGGAGCCGTTCCGCCGCGACTTCCAGACCGCGATGCGCGACTACGCCGAGCGCAGCTTCTTCACGCCCGGGGCCGATCCCATGCTGGTGGACCGAATCGCCGAAGCGATGTCCAGCGCGCCGCCGGCAGTGGCGCTGGGCTCGATACAGGGCGTGAACGACATGAACTTCTCGGCCGCGCTCGCCGACATCGACGTGCCGATCGTGGCGATCAACTCCGACCTGGTGCCGACCGACGAGCAGCGCATCCGCATCCACGCCCCGACGTTCCGCCTGAAGCTCATGCCCGGCCGGGGACATTTCGTGATGATCGAGGACCCCGGCACCTTCAACGCGCTGCTCGAGCAGACGCTGCAGGAGCTGCGATGAGCCGGCGGTGCCTGGCGCGAT
>DASTQG010000148.1:0-3079 GCA_035761885.1 Steroidobacteraceae bacterium
GTCGATGAGAATCTTGGCGCGGTCGATGTCGTTGACGCCGTTGCCGAAGAAGCGCAGGGAGTTGGCGGAGGCGGAAGTTGAAACGAGCAGTAGTCCGATCAGGAACCAGTGCAGCCCTGCACGTCGAGGCGTATGCATCCCTGGTTCTTCCTTTTTGATGGTTTGCGGTAACCGCAGAGTAAGGAAATGCGTCCAGCGTTCCAATGTGTGCAAACGCCGACATGGTGTAAGACACAGCTGACATGCGTCGCCAGTTGCAGACAGTTCGTTCGTTCGAGGGTGCGCGTTGCAAACGCCGTAAAGGAAACCATGGCAACTTCAGAGCCACGCTCATGCAATCGATGACACGAACGCGCACCGCCGTGCTCGCGGCGCTGCTGGCATTCACGCTCTGCAACTCGCTCTTGTCGGCGAAGTGGGGATTGCCTGACGGTGCGACGGCGGAGACCACTTCCACCTGGGCGGTCGACACGGTGGCGCCGCTGGGCCCGCTGAACGAAGCAAACAATTTGTTCACACGCCGCGGCGTGGACGACGTCATCTATCCGGTTTTCCACTATGTGGTCCTGGCTGGCGCTTATGCACCGTACATCGCGGTGGCGCTGATGACGGGCGAGCTCGCGAACCCCAGCTCGGACTTTCCGTATGGCGCGGCCGAGCCCACGACGTTCTTCGTTCACCTGACACTGATCGCGAGCCTGGTCAGTGCGTTGATGGCCGTCGGATGCGTTCTGCTCAGTTACCTCATCGCTCGCGAAACGTTCGGCGTGCTCGCGGCGCTGTGGACTGCGTTGCTCGCCGCGCTGGTGCCGCCGCTCGCCTACTACGGCGCGATGCCGAATCTCGACGTGCCGTATCTTTTCTGGACCATGCTGTCGGTGTGGATGCTGCTGCGTGCCGCGCGCCTGCAGAACACCGCGAGTTATCTCTGGTGCGGTGTCTGCGCAAGCCTCGCCGTGGCCACCAAGGACCAGGCCGCCGGCTTCCTGATCACGTTGCCCATCGTCATTCCCCTGCTCGTGCGCTGCGGCTTGCGCCGCGAGGGCAAACCCGACGGCCCGCTTGCGATCCTGCGCGACCGGCGCGTGTGGGTAGCGGCTCTCGCCGCCGCGGTGACGTTCGTGATAGCGAACAATCTGGTGACGGGCCTGGACGGATATCGCCGTCACCTCGCGTTTGCCGACGAGTTCTATGCCGCAAACCTCGCGGCTGACGGTCCGGGCCTGCTGGCACGCCAGCCCGCCCTGCTCGCGCACAGCTCGAGTCTCCTGGTTCAGATGGTCGGCATTCCCGCGCTGCTGCTGATCGTCGCGGGCGTGTGGGCCACGGTGCGCGAGCGTCGCCGGGTCGCGCTGTTCCTGCTGCTCAGTCCCCTCGGCTACTACGCCGCCATCATCGTGCCGACGGTCGCACACTCGCGTTACCTGCTGGGTGTCGTGCTGCTGCTCCTGCCCTTCGCCGGCCACGCCATCGTGCTGGGACTCGCCTCGCGGCGAGCCTTGCTGCGCGTGAGCGCCTGCGTCGCGCTGGCCGGCGCGGTTGTGTGGCAGGGATTACTGATCGCGCACCTGCATCGCACCCTCGCGCACGACAGCCGTCGTGCGATGGAGGCCGTGATCCGCGAGCGCGTACCCGCCGGCACAGTCATCGAATCGAGCACGCAGGCGCGCTACCTGCCGCGCATCTCGGACGCGTATCGGTACTCGATCGTCGGCAACTCGTTCAGCTCCACGAGTTACAACCTCGTGGGCGATGCCCTGACGCTCGAGGCTCTGAAAGCCAGAAACCCCGCCTATGTCCTGGTGCTCGCCGACTCCTGGGTGAGCGGCGATCCCACCCGCGTGGAGGAAGCACAGATCCGCGCCTACTACGACGCCCTGCTTTCCGGCCAGGCGGGGTACGAGATCGTCGCCGACCTGCGCACGCCGACGTGGCTTCCCTACCGCCAGATCACCGCCGGCACTCAGCCCCGCAGCATCCTCCTGCGCCGGAGCGACTGAATCCGCGCGCGAAGTCCCGCATGGCGCGCGGATTTCAGGCAGGATCGCGGCGCCCATGGCCTCTCGCACCCGCAATCACGTCGTCTTTCTCGTCGGCATCGCGCTGAGCGCCGCCTTTCTCTGGCTCGCCGCCCGGGAAGTGGACCTCGAGCAGGTGCGTACTTCGCTGCGTGCCGCCGACGCGCGCTGGGCCTGGGTGGTGCTGGTCCTGCTCGGCGGATTCTGTGTCACGAAAGCCTGGCGCTGGGCGCTGCTGCTCGATCTTCCCGTCGCACGCGGCACCGGTCAGCTCACGCGCGCAGTCCTGGTGGGTTACGCCGCAACCTCGCTCCTGCCATTGCAGCTGGGCGAAGTGGTGCGTGCCTGGGCCGCGACGCGCGTGGTCGAACGCTCGCTTGCGCCGGTGGTGGTCTCGATCGCGCTGGAACGCGTGCTCGACCTGTTCGCGGTGCTCGCGGTATTGGCCGCGGTTCTACTGCTCGGCGGCCCGTTGCCTGAAGGACTGCTGCGGGCCGGCTGGGTTCTGGGTGCACTGAGCGTGCTGCTGCTCGGTGCGCTGGTGTTCTATGTCGCCTGCACCGAAACGTTGCTGCGCTGGGTCGAGCGACTCGCGCGGCCGCTGCCTGATCGCGCACGGCACGTACTTCTCGACCAGTTGCGCCGGGGAGCAGCCGGCGCAGCCTCGCTGCGTCGTCCCTCGCTCTGGGCCTGGCTGGGATTCACCTCGCTCGCGCAGTGGGCGCTCATGGCCGGTTGCATCGGCGCGAGTTGCGCGGCGCTCGGCCTGGACGTTCCCTTCGCCGCCGCCGCCTCCGTGCTCGGCCTCACCATCATCGGCATGAGCCTGCCTTCCGGGCCCGGCTACGTCGGCAGCATCCAGCTCGCTTTCACGCTCGGACTTGCACCCTTCCACGTGGCGGCAGGTCCCGCCATCGCGGCGTCCGTGTTCTATCACGTGCTGGTCTGCGGCTCGCTCATCGTGGCCGGGCTCGTAGTGCTCTATCGCCTCGGCGGAACGCTGCGAACGCTGGTTTCCGCACCGCAGAATTAGCCCCCGAATCGAGTCCCCGACGACCCCT
>DASTQG010000149.1:0-7599 GCA_035761885.1 Steroidobacteraceae bacterium
CGTCGGCAAATTCCGACGTCTTCAGCTCGGTCGCGCCGGTCATCAGGCGCGCGAAGTCGTAGGTGACCTGCTTCGCGCCAATCGCGCCGTCCATGCCCTTGACCACGAGGTCGGCCGCCTCGTTCCAGCCCATATGCCGCAGCATCATCTCGCCGGACAGGATCACCGAACCCGGGTTCACCTTGTCCAGGTTCGCGTACTTCGGCGCCGTGCCGTGCGTCGCTTCGAACACCGCGTGGCCGGTCATGTAGTTGATGTTGCCGCCCGGCGCGATGCCGATGCCGCCCACCTGCGCGGCGAGCGCGTCGGACAGGTAGTCGCCGTTGAGGTTCATCGTCGCGATGACGTCGAACTCGTCCGGACGCGTCAGCACCTGCTGCAGCGTGATGTCCGCGATCGAGTCCTTGACGATGACCTTGCCGGCCTTCTTCGCCGCGTCCTGCTCGGCGTTGGCTTCCTTCTCGCCCTTCGCGGCCTTGGTGCGCTCCCACTGTTCCCACGTGTAGGTCTGCGCGCCGAACTCGCGCTCGGCCAGGGCATAGCACCAGTTACGGAAGGCGCCTTCCGTGAACTTCATGATGTTGCCCTTGTGCACGATCGTGATGCTCTTGCGCTGGTTCGCGATCGCGTACTGCACGGCGGCGCGGAACAGCCGCTCCGTGCCGTCGCGCGAAATGGGCTTCAGGCCGACGCCGGAGGTCTCGGCGAAGCGGATCTTGGCGAACTGCTTGGGGAAGTGTTGTTTGAACAGCTCGAGGAACTTGCGGTTGTCCTCCGAGCCGGACTCGAACTCGATCCCGGCGTAGATGTCCTCGGTGTTCTCGCGGAAGATCACCATGTCGACCTTGTCCGGCGAGCGCACGGGTGAGGGCACGCCCTTGAACCAGCGCACCGGGCGCAGGCAGACGTACAGGTCCAGCATCTGGCGCAGCGCCACGTTCAACGAGCGGATGCCGCCGCCGACCGGCGTGGTGAGCGGGCCCTTGATCGAAACCAGGTACTCGCGGCACGCCTGTACGGTTTCGTCGGGAAGCCAGGTGTTGAAGAGGTCGTTGGACTTCTGTCCCGCGTAGACCTCCATCCAGTGGATCTTGCGCTTGCCGCCGTAGGACTTTTCGACCGCCGCGTCCATCACGCGCACGCTGGCGCGCCAGATGTCCGGGCCGGTGCCGTCGCCCTCGATGAACGGGATCACGGGCTGGTCCGGCACCTGCAGCCTGCCGTTCGCGATCGTGATCTTCTGGCCGCCGTCGGGCGGGGTGATCTTCACTGGCTTGGCCGTCGACATCGTCCTCTCCCTCGTTTGGGGGTGCGAATGCTAGCAGATCGCGACGTCCGTCTGTCGCGCGGCGGGCACCCGAGGTGTGAGGCAGGGTGCCGGAGGCACCGCTAGAAAGTGACCATCGCCGTGGTGCCGGCCGGCGTGCTGTCGAGCTGCACGGTCCAGCCGAAGCGATCGCAGATGCGCTTGGTGAGATACAGGCCGACGCCGTAGCCGCCCGGCCGCGTCGTGAAGTTGCGGTCGAACACCTGCGCCATGTGCTCGGGCGCGATGCCGGACCCGGAGTCGCGGATCGCGAGCGTGCGGCCGCGGATCTCACACCGGATCGAACCTTGCGGCGTGTGAGCGACCGCGTTACGAAACAGGTTGCTGACCACGATGGTGACGAGGCTCGTGGGCGCCTGCACGCGCAGCTCGGACTTGCAGCTGCAGCTGAGCTCCACGGCGCGGCCGTTGAGCAGCTCGCGCTGATCCTCCAGCACGCGCGGCACGAGCTCGCCGACGTTGCACAACTCGCCCGGGTCGCTCTCGATGTGCGCCTCGCGCGACAGCAGCAGCAGCGCGTGGATGAATTCCGACATCTCGCCCGCCGCGCGGCGGATGCGCGTGAGCGCCTTCTGCGCCGGCGGTTGCTCGCGCGTCTGCTCGATCAGGATCTCGGTGGCGCCCTGGATCACCGCCAGCGGCGTGCGCAGCTCGTGGCTCGCGGTCGCCGTGAAGGATTGCTCGCGCTCCACCAGGGCATCGAGGCGTTCCATGAAACGATCCACCGAGGCGGCGATCGGCGCGAGCTCATCGCTCGAGAATTCCTGGGCGATGCGCACGTTGCGCTCGCGCGGATCGATGCGCGCGAGCCGGTCGGCGAGCGAGGTGACCGGCGCGAGAATGCTGCGCGAGGCCCAGCGCGCCGTGAGGATGATGAGCACGAGCATCACGCCCAGGATCAGGATGAACCACGCCCAGGCCATGGCCTCGCGCCGCTCGTGCGGCGTCACGTCGTAGGAGATGTAGACCCGTCCCGAGGGCATGTCGGCCACCAGGACCTGCAGCAACCGGCCGTCGATCGCGACGCGCGGATGATTGCCGGGTGGCAGCTCGGCGAGCTGCCGGGGAAGGTCGGGCGAGGTGGCGGAGTAGCTGCGCAGCGTCGGCGACTGGCCGCTGTACCTGCCGCTGGTGTACTTCTCGTAGATGCCCAGATTGGTCTGCATCACGTCGTCGAGCAGGCCCTGCTCGACGCGTTCCTGCACCAGTGCCGCCCAGAAGGCGAGCAGCACCAGGGTCAATCCGACGCAGAAGAGGATGCCGGCGAGAAAGCGTGCCCGCAGGCTAAGTTGCGTCATGCCCGGTCGCTGCAAGGCGGTAACCCTCGCCGTGATGCGTGTGCAGCAGTTTTTCGGCGAACGGCTTGTCGATGGCGTTGCGCAGCGCGTACATGTGGGCGCGCAGCACGTCCCCGTCGGGCGGCTCATCGCCCCACAGCTCGCGCTCGAGCTCGCGACGCGTCACCACTCGATGCGAGTTCTGCATGAGCAGCAGCAACAGGCGGCGCGTGCTCGGGTTGAGCTTCACCGGCACGCCGTCGCGTTCCGCGGTGAGCGTCGCCGGATCGTACTTGAGCCCCGCGACGTGCAGCGTGCCTTCGGTGATGCGCGGCGCCAGCCGGCGCACCAGCGCACCGAGGCGCACTTCCAGTTCCACCAGCGAGAACGGCTTCACCAGGTAATCGTCGGCGCCGGCCTCGAAGCCTGCGACCTTGTCCACCACCAGGTCTTTGGCGGTGAGCATCAACACGGGTGCCTGCACGCGGTACTCACCGCGCAAGGCGCGACAGACGGCGAGACCGTCCATGCCAGGCAACATCACATCCAGCACGATCACGTCGTGACTGCGGTGTGCCGCGCGCTTGAGTCCTTCTTCACCGGTGAGCGCGTGCTCGACCTTGTGACCCTTCTGGTTCAGGTACTCGCAGACGTTCTCGGCGATGTCCTGGTGGTCTTCGATCAACAGAATGCGCATGGGGAGAGTGTAAGAGTATCCGAGCCCGGCGTCGTTGCGAGAGTCCGCAAGCGGGGCAGCACCGGGCTGCGCGCCGACGGCGATCGCGGCGGAATGTGTCATAAGGCTCACCAAAAACCTGTAATGAGTTGATTGTCATAAATCTTTCGTACGGTTGCCATCCCCCTGACACAGCTTGGACTCAGTCTTTCGCGGGCAAAGGAGGACGTCATGTCCGGCTCGCGGGCGATCCAGGTCCTGCGCCGCTTCGATGCGGCGGAGCTGGCGCTGTGCCTGTACTTCAATCGGGCCTGCGCGCGGCCCGCTGCGCGCGAGTTCTTCGGCGCGATCAGCCGCCTCGGCGACGGAGTTGCCTGGTACGTCCTGATCTTCGCACTGCCGTTCATCTATCCCTCGGCGGGGCCGATGCCGTCGGTGCGCATGGCCATGACGGGCATCGTCGGCGTGCTCATCTACAAGGCACTCAAGCATACGCTGGTGAGGGAACGTCCCTTCATCGCCAGTGCCGCCATCTCGCTCGGCACCGCACCGCTCGATCGTTACAGCTTCCCCTCGGGGCACACGCTGCACGCCGCCTCGTTCACCACCATGACGGTGAGCCAGTTCCCTGAGCTCGGCATCCTGCTGCTGCCGTTCGCCACCCTGATCGCCGCCTCGCGCGTGGTGCTCGGTCTTCACTATCCGACGGACGTCGCCGCCGGTGCGCTGCTCGGTTTCGGACTCGCATCGCTCAGCCTCGCGCTCTAACGCCCGCTCCGCAAAACGCCCCACCAGCCTGTAAGATCGGGCTGGTGACACGCACCCTGACCGCAAGCCCCGCACGCCACGGATTTCACATGCCGGGCGAGTTCGAGCCGCACGCCGGTTGCTGGATGGTGTGGCCGGAACGCACCGACAACTGGCGCCTGGGCGCGAAGCCCGCGCAGGCCGCTTTCGCTGCCGTCGCGAGCGTGATCGCCCGCTTCGAGCCCGTCACCATGGCGGTTTCGAGCGCGCAGTTCGCGCATGCGCGCATGCAGCTGCCCGCGAGCGTGCGGGTGGTGGAGATGAGCGCGAACGATGCGTGGATGCGCGACACGGGACCGACGATCGTCGTGAACGAGCGCGGCGAGCGGCGCGGCGTGGACTGGATCTTCAATGCCTGGGGCGGTCTCGACGGCGGTTTGTATTTTCCCTGGGACCAGGACGACCTCGTGGCCCGCAAGGTACTCGAGATCGAGGGCCTGCACCGCTACCGCGCGCCGCTGGTGATGGAAGGCGGCGCGATCCACGTCGACGGCGAAGGCACGTGCCTCACGACCGAAGAGTGCCTGCTCGATCGCAACCGCAATCCGCAGCTCGAGCGTCAGCAGGTCGAGGACATGCTGCGCGCCTACCTTGGCGTCGAGACCGTGATCTGGCTCGGACGCGGCGTGTACGAGGACGAGACCGACGGGCACGTCGACAACCTGTGCTGCTTCGCGCGTCCCGGCGAGGTGCTGCTCACCTGGACCGACGACCGGCGCGATCCGCAGTACCGCATTTCGCGCGATGCCTTCGAACGGCTGCAGGCTGCGCGCGATGCGCGCGGGCGCGCGTTCAAGATCCACAAGCTGGTGCAGCCGGGCCCTTTGCGCATGACGGCCGAGGAGGCCGACGGCGTCGATCGCGTCGACGGCACGCAGCATCGGCGCGCGGGCATGCGCCTCGCGGGCTCGTACGTGAATTTTTATCTCGCCAATCGTGCCGTGATCGTGCCGCTGCTCGACGGGCGTCGCGACCGCGCGGCGTTGACGAAGCTGCGCAAGGTGTTCCCCGAGCGCGAAGTGGTGGGTGTGCCGGCGCGCGAGATCCTGCTCGGGGGCGGCAACATTCATTGCATCACTCAGCAGATTCCGGCCGGCCGGGCGCGCCCGCGGCGGAGCAGGTAGCGCCATGGCGCGCAAGCAGGACAAGTCCCTGCGCGAGCTGCTGCGCGTGGCTCCCGGCAGGCGCGTCGCGCTCGATGACGAACTGGCCGACTCGACGCCTGGCATCGAGGAACGCGACGTCGCAACGGCGCTCCTGGAGCTGGCTCGCCAGCAGCTGCGCGAGCTGCAGTACAAGTTGTACGCCGACGGCCGCTTCGGCCTGCTGGTGGTGTTGCAGGCGATGGACGCGGGTGGCAAGGACGGCACGATCCGTCACGTGATCTCGGCTTTCAACCCGCAGGGCTGCCATGTCACGGGATTCAAGGCTCCGAGCGCCGAGGAGCTCGAGCACGACTTCCTCTGGCGCATCCACCAGGCCGCGCCCCGCCGCGGCGAGGTGGGAGTGTTCAACCGCTCGCACTACGAGGACGTGCTGGTGGTGCGCGTCGACAATCTCGTGCCCCGGCCGGTGTGGAGTGCCCGTTACGCGCAGATCAACGACTTCGAGCGCATGCTCGTCGCCAACGACATCCGCGTCGTGAAGTTCATGCTGCACGTCAGCCGCAAGGAGCAGCGTAAGCGCCTGCAGGAACGACTAAAGGATCCGCGCAAGCTGTGGAAGTTCGATCCCGCCGACCTGCAGAAGCGCAAGCAGTGGAATGCCTATCGCGCCGCCTACGAGGATGCGCTGGCGAAGTGCAGCACCCGGCACGCGCCGTGGTACGTGATTCCCGGGGACCGCAAGTGGTACCGCAACTACGCGGTGGCGCGCATCCTGGTCGAAACGCTCGAGGATCTGCCGCTGCGCTGGCCATCGGCCGAAGTCGATCCGAAGAAGATCGTGATTCGCTGACGACGAGGTGCCCGATGAGTGCGACGGTCCTGCGCGCGGGTCTGGCGATGCTGGCTGCGATGATCCTCGCAGCCGCTGCGTCCGCTGCCGAAGAAACTGTCTTCCGGGACGTCGCGGTCATCGACGTACTGAGCGGCGAGGTGCGTCCCGGGCACGACGTGCGCGTGCGCGCCGACAAGATCGTTGCCGTGACGCCGAGCTCTGCGCAGCCGCCCACGCAGGTGCGCATCGTGGCGGGCGCGGGGCGCTTCCTGATCCCGGGCCTTGCGGAAATGCATGCACACGTGCCGCCGCCGGCGGAACAGCGCGCGCGTGGCGAGCAGTTGCTGCGGCTGTACGTGGCAAATGGCGTCACCACGATCCGCGGCATGCTGGGAGCGCCCTGGCACCTGGACCTTCGCAAGGACATCGAGGCAGGCCGCGTGCTGGGTCCGCGTTTCTTCGCCGGCGCACCTTCGCTCAACGGCAACAGTGCGCCCGATCCGCAGACTGCCGAGCGACTCGTCAGGGAGTACGCGAGCGCCGGTTTCGACTTTCTCAAGCTCCACCCGGGCCTGAAGCGCGAGGTCTTCGATGCCATCGTGCGGACGGCGCGCGAGGTGCGCATTCCTTTCGGCGGACACGTGTCCGAGAACGTGGGCATCGAGCATGCGCTGGCGGCGCGCCAGCAGGCAGTGGATCACCTCGACGGCTATCTGAATGCGCTCGCCGATCCGCAATGCCGGATGCGTCGGGCGGCGGGTTTTTTCGGCATCGGCCTCACCGACTGCATGGACGAATCGCGCATCCCGGCCCTGGTGAAGCTCACACTGGAAGCCGGTACGTGGAACGTTCCCACGCAATCGCTGCTGGACAAGTTCGCCGCCCCGCCCGCAAGCGTCGAGGCGCTGCGCGCGTGGCCCGAGATGCGCTACATGCCCGCGCAGACCGCGGACAACTGGATGAACGCGCGAGGCAACTTCCTGGGCTCCCAGTCGCTCAGTCCGCAACTGATGGCGCGCTTCATCGGCATGCGCCGCGCGCTGCTGCGCGCTCTGGATGCCGCGGGCGCGCCGCTGCTGGTGGGCGCGGATTCACCGCAGATCTTCAACGTGCCGGGCTTCGCAACCCACGACGAGCTCGCCTCGCTGGTGCGCGCCGGCATTTCGCCACGCGCCGCGCTGCAGGCGGCCACGGTCAATCCGGCGCGCCTGTTCGGTCGCGAAGCCCGGTTCGGCACGATCGCGCCGGGGAAGGATGCGGACCTGGTGCTGCTGGAAGCCAACCCGCTCGCGGACATCGCGGCGACGCGCCGGATCGCGGGCGTGATGCTCAGAGGGAAGTGGCTCGACCGCGCCGAGCTGGATCGTCAGCTGAAAGAGGTTTGCGTCGGGCCTGGCTGCTAGGCCAAGACCCGCTACAGCTCGCGCCGCGCGAGCTCCAGCCATTCGCGCTGCGCCTTGCGGTAGTGCACCGGCGCCAGCTGAGAGTACTCCATGAGCTCGTGCAGCACCGTGCGGGCGAGTGATAGCTGACCCACCTGCTTCAGGAGCTGCGCGTAGCGCACGGTTGCTTCG
>DASTQG010000150.1:0-4297 GCA_035761885.1 Steroidobacteraceae bacterium
CCGGTCTGGCATTCGCTCTTGGACACGGTCGCGCAGCCGCCCAGCGCCAGCAGGGCGACGATGAGGCCGAAGCGCGCAAGACCTGAAACAGCGTACATCCCGGTTCTCCCGTTCTGCGCTTTTTAAGCTAGCAGCAGCCGCTGAATCCGTGCTGAACCGCAAGAAATCGCGACATAATCGCCACCTTCCCCTCATTCGTCCCGCGGAGAGACGACATGGCCAGTGAAGGTGCACAGGGCGGGTGCCAGTGCGGACGCATCCGCTATCGGATCGACACTCCTGCGGAAGGCAGCATGCTGTGTCATTGCCGCACCTGCCGAAAAGTCAGCGGCGCTCCGGTGCTGGGCTGGATCTCGACGCCATCGAAGGGATACCGCGTGGTGCAGGGTGCGCCCGTCGAGTTCTCGACCTCGCCCCCCGTGCGCCGCACTTTCTGCGGTGACTGCGGAACACCGCTCACCTACAGCAACGCCGACGAGCCCGAGTCCATCGACGTCACGACGTGCACGCTGGACGACGCGCAGGCCTACCCGCCCACTCACCACTCCTGGCTCAGCCACGACCTTCCGTGGGTGAAGTTCGGCGACGGCCTGCCCCAGTTCCCGAAGTCGCGCTACGGTGCGGAAGAGTCGGTGCGCGCGGCACCTGAGCTGGACGCGGGTGCGATTCGTCGCTTGCGGCCCGAGACCGAGTACTTCATCTCCGAGCTGTGCCACATCATCGAGGTGTCCAATTCTCCGGCAGATCCGGGCCTGTCGATCGCGCGGGCCCGCGTGCAGCCCGGGGTGACTACTCGCTGGCACCGCGTGATCGGCACAACCGAGCGCTACGTGATCCTCGAAGGGTCGGGGCGCGTGGAAGTCGGAAACCTGCCGCCCACGCAGGTGGGTCCGGGCGATGTCGTAATCATTCCGCCCGGCGTCCCGCAGCGCATCGCCAACGAGGGCACGACGCAGCTCGTGTTCCTTGCGATCTGCACGCCGCGCTTCGTGCAGTCCGCGTACCAGGATGTCGATGACTCGCGGGGGCGGTCGTGAAGAGAGTGTGCGTGTTCACGGGCTCGAGCCCCGGTGCCCGGCCGGAGTACGCGGCGGCCGCACAGCAGTTCGGCGCCGAGATTGCGGGGCGCGGCTACGAGCTCGTGTACGGAGGGGGTCGGGTCGGCTTGATGGGAGTCATCGCCGACGCGGTGCTGGCGAGCGGCGGACGTGTCATCGGCGTGATCCCGGAAAACCTCGTCGCCAAGGAGATCGGACACTCGGGCCTCACCGAGCTGCGCATCGTGAAATCGATGCACGAGCGTAAGGCGCTGATGGCGGACCTTTCCGACGCCTTCGTGGCGATGCCCGGCGGCATCGGCACGATGGAGGAGTTCTTCGAAGTGCTGACCTGGGCGCAGCTCGGCCTGCACGCCAAGCCCTGCGGCCTGTTGCAGGTGGCGGGCTACTTCGACGCGCTGCTCGCGCTGCTGGATCGCGCGGTGCAGGAGCGATTCGTGAAAGCGGAGCACATGACCATGCTCATCGCCTCGGTATCGCCCACTGAGCTGCTCGACCGCCTCGCCGCCTACCGCGCGCCGCTCGTGGACAAGTGGATCGACCGCCGTTCGTCGTAAAAGGGGACATTCACATTTATTGCGCCGGGCGTGAGCGGCAGGCTGTCGCCTCTTCAGTGGAACCGGCCGCGCGCCGCCGTGCCGAAAAATAAATGTGAATGTCCCCTTTTTGGAGGTGTCATGGCTTTCAGGAATCCCTCTTCGGCCGAGATCGAGCACCTCCTGCGCAAGTCGCGCACGATTGCCGTGATCGGTCTGTCCGAGAACCCCTCCCGACCCAGCTACCGGGTGGCGGGCGCCTTGCAGCGGTACGGCTATCGCATCCTTCCGGTGAATCCCGGCGTAAGGAGTGTGCTGGGAGAAACGGCGTATCCGGACCTGCAAAGCGCGCAGGCAGCGCTGCAGGCGGGCGAGCGCATCGATATCGTCGATGTCTTCCGGCGGCCGCAGCACGTCGCGGCCATCGTCGAGGACGTGATCCGGCTGCGGCTGCCCGCGCTATGGCTGCAGGACGGCGTGATCGACGAGGTCGCGGCGGAGAGGGCGCGCACGCACGGCGTCTTCACGGTGATGGACCGATGTCTCTATCGCGACCGGAGCGCGCTTTCGGTATCCTCGTGAGCATGCAGATTGATTTCGTGAAGATGCATGGACTCGGTAACGATTTCATCGTCTTCGACGCGCCGAAGGGAGCCGCACTCCCCGACCGCGACACCTTCCGCAGGCTCGCCCGCCGCAACACCGGCATCGGCTTCGACCAGGCGCTCGTGCTCGAGCCCCCGCGCCGGCCCGATGCCCGCGTGTACTACCGCATCTTCAACGCCGACGGCGACGAGGTCGAGCAATGCGGCAACGGTGCGCGTTGCATCGCCGCGCTGATCGCGCGCCGCCGTCGTACGGGCGCCGGCGAGCTGCTGATGGAGAGCCCCGGCGGCCTGGTGCGCGCGCGCACGCGCGAAGACGGCCTGGTGTCCGTCGACATGGGCGTGCCGAACTTCGATCCGCGCTCGCTGCCCTTCGAGGCCTCGAGCGAGTCTTACGTCTACCCACTGACGGCTGCCGGCAGCGAGATCGAGATCGGCGCCGTGTCCATCGGTAACCCACACGCGGTCATCCGCGTGAGCTCCGTGGACGCCGCGCCCGTGGACAGGCTCGGCCCCGCGGTGGAGAATCACCCGCGATTTCCGAGGCGCACCAACGTCGAGTTCATGGAAGTGGTGTCGCCCACCCACATTCGCCTGCGCGTGCACGAGCGCGGCACGGGAGAAACGCTCGCATGCGGCACCGGCGCCTGCGGCGCGGTGGCGGTGGGGCGGCGGCACGGACTGCTCAAGGAGGAAGTGCAGGTCGAGGTGCGCGGCGGACGGTTGATCGTGCACTGGCCCGGGGATGGTGAGCACATCTGGCTCACGGGGCCCACGGAAACCGCATTCGAGGGAAGATTCGAGCTCTGAATCGAACAACCAAGCGAGGAGCGACCACGAGATGTCAACCCAGCAGGCGCGCGAGCTGAAAGCCGAGGGCCTCACCGACGATGCGGTCGTGCAGTATCTGCAGGCCACCCCGGACTTCTTCGAGCGCCACGCGGCGCTGCTCGCGAAGCTCCGCCTGCCTCACACGCGCTCCAGCGGACAGACCGTCTCGCTCATCGAGCGCCAGGTCGACGTGCTGCGCGAGCGCAACCAGGGCCTGGAGCGCAAGCTCAAGGAACTGGTGGACGTGGCGCGCTCCAACGAGCAGCTCACGGAGAAGATCCACCGCTTCGCACGACGGCTGATCCGTGCCCGAACCCTGCCCGAGACCGTCACGGCCATCGAAGAGTCGCTGCGCGAGGACTTCGAGGCAATGCACTCGGTGCTCGTGCTCTTCAAGCCCGATGCCGTGGAGCTCAAGTCGCTCGAAGGCCGCTTCCTGCGCCTCATGCCGCGCGAGCATGCGGACCTCAAGATGTTCGAAACCCTGCTCGCCTCCGCCAAGCCGCGCTGCGGCCAGGTGCGCGACGCCCAGCGCGACTACCTCTTCGGCGCCGGCAACATCGAAATCGGCTCGGTGGCGCTCGCGCCGCTCGGCCAGGCGGCATCGCTCGGCCTGCTGGCGATCGGCGCCAGCAACACCGAGCGTTTCCATCCGACCATGAGCACCGATTTCCTGGCGCGCATCGGCGAGCACGTGCGCGAGGCGATCATGCGTTTCTGATCCGCCCGGCGGCTGCATGAACGCCGACTCGCTCGCCTGGGTTGCAAGTTTCCTCAGGCACCTTGCGTCCGAGCGCCGGCTGTCGTCCCACACCTCTTCCAGTTATGCACGCGACCTGGACGCCCTGGTCGCGTTCTGCCGTGCGAGCCAGATCGGCTCCTGGCAGGCCCTCGACAGCCAGCACGTACGGCTGTTCGCCGCGCGATTACATGCCGGCGGCCTTTCGCCACGCAGCATCCAGAGGCAGCTCTCGGCCACGCGCAGCTTCCTGAAATACCTCATCCGCGAAGGCGTCGTCGGCAGCAACGCCGCGGTCGGCGTGCAGGCGCCGAAGGCCGCGAAGCGCTTGCCGCACACGCTCGATGCGGACCAGATGACGCAGCTCCTGGAGGGGGAGACGGGCGACGATCTCGACGTGCGCGACAAGGCCATGGTCGAGCTGCTGTATTCGTCGGGCCTGCGCCTGCAGGAGCTGGTGTCGCTCGACCTGATGTCGATCGACCTCGCCGACCACACGGTTCGGGTTCGCGGCAAGGGCAACAAGCA
>DASTQG010000151.1:0-6334 GCA_035761885.1 Steroidobacteraceae bacterium
CGACATCGCGACGTAGCGCGCTGCGTTCCAGAGCTTGTTACAGAAGTTGCGATAGCCTTCCACGCGACCGAGGTCGAAGCGGATGTCGCGCCCGGGCGTGGAGAGCGCGGCGAAGGTGAAGCGCAGCGCATCGGTGCCGTAGGAGGCGATGCCCTGAGGGAACTGCTTGCGGGTCGCCTTCTCGATGGAAGCGCGCATGTGCGGCTGCATGAGACCGCTGGTGCGCTTGGCCACGAGGGAGTCCGCATCGATGCCGTCGATGAGGTCGAGGGGGTCGAGGATGTTGCCCTTCGACTTGGACATCTTCTGGCCGTGCTCGTCGCGGATGAGGCCGGTGATGTACACGTCGCGAAACGGCACCTCGCCCGCGAAGCGCAGACCCATCATGATCATGCGGGCCACCCAGAAGAAAATGATGTCGAAGCCCGTCACCAGCACGGACGTCGGGTAGTAGCGCGCCAGCTCCGGCGTGCGTTCCGGCCAGCCGAGCGTGGAGAATGGCCACAGCGCGGAGGAGAACCACGTGTCGAGCACGTCCTCGTCCTGCGCGAGCGCCACGTCGCGACCGTGCAGCGCGCGCGCATGCGCCTGCGCCTCGCCGAGCGTGCGGCCGACGAAGACACGGCCCTCGGCGTCGTACCACGCGGGAATGCGATGGCCCCACCAGAGCTGGCGGCTGATGCACCAGTCCTGGATGTTGCGCATCCACTGGAAGTAGGTCTTGGACCAGGTCTCTGGCACGAAGCGGATGCGGCCATCCTCGACTGCCTGGATCGCGGGCTCCGCGAGCGGCGCGATCTTCACGTACCACTGGCTGGTGAGCCACGGCTCCAGCACCGCGCCGCTGCGGTCGCCGACGGGCACGGTGAGCTTGTGGGGCTCGATTCTCTCCAGCAGACCCTGCTTCTCCAGGTCCGCGACCACGCGCTTGCGCGCTTCGAAGCGATCGAGCCCGCGGTAGGCGGTCGGCGCTTCGTCATTGAGGCGCGCCTCGGCGGTAAAGACATTGACCAGCGGCAGATCGTGCCGCCGACCGACTTCGTAATCGTTGAAGTCGTGGCCCGGCGTGATCTTCACGCAACCCGAGCCGAACGCGGGGTCGACGTACGCATCGGCGATGATCGGGATCCGGCGATCCGTGAGCGGCAGGCGCAGGGACTTGCCCACCAGGTGCCGGTAGCGCTCATCGTCCGGGTGCACCGCCACCGCGGTGTCGCCGAGCATCGTTTCGGGGCGCGTGGTCGCGACCACCCGGTGCTGCGTTCCGTCGGGAAGGGGGCCATCGGCGAGTGGATAGCGCAGGTGCCAGATCGAACCCTGCTCCTCCCTGGACTGCACCTCGAGGTCGGACAACGCCGTGTGCAGCACGGGGTCCCAGTTCACCAGGCGCTTGCCGCGATAGATGAGGCCGCTTTCGTACAGCCGCACGAACACTTCGTTGACGGCGGCGGACAGGCCTTCGTCCATGGTGAAGCGGTCGCGCGACCAGTCCACCGACGTACCGAGGCGGCGCATCTGGCGCGTGATCGTGCCGCCGGACTCATGTTTCCACTGCCACACTCGTTCCAGGAACGCCGCGCGGCCCAGGCCCTGGCGCGTCTTGTTCTCGGCCGCGAGCTGGCGTTCCACCACCATCTGCGTCGCGATGCCGGCGTGGTCGGTGCCGGGCTGCCAGAGCGTGTCGTGCCCTTCCATGCGGTGAAAGCGCGTGAGCGCGTCCATCAGCGTGTGCTGGAACGCATGCCCCATGTGCAGCGTGCCGGTGACGTTCGGCGGGGGGATGACGATGGAATACGGCTTGCCGTGGCCGCCCGGCTTGAAGTGGCCGGCGTGCTCCCAGCGCTCGTAGATGCGCTGCTCGATCTCGTGGGGCAAGTAAACCTTGTCCATGCAGTACGAACTTACTTCATCAGCCGGTCTTTGAGCACCTGATCCACGAGCTCGGGCAGGTGGGCACGCAGCCGGTCCAGCACGCGCTCGAACAGGAGCGCTTCGACGTCGCGGACCGCCTCGTGCATGAGCTCTTCCGCCAGACGCGACACGCGCGCCGTCAGTTCGGCCTGCACCTGGGTGAGCTGCTCGGGCGTGAGGGCCGGCGCGGATTCCAGTTCGACGACGTCGGTGAGCGTCGGAATCAGGTCGTCGTCGTGCTTCACGATGGCGGGCTCACGAATGTCGCTCACGCATCGGGCGCGCCGACGGTGTGCGACTGCGGCGTGAAGCCACGCTCCCGGTAGATGCGAAAGCGCTCCCGGCCGCGCTGGCGTCGCTCGGCGTCCGCATCCAGCGGCTCCACGATGCGGGCGAAGCGCTCGAAGCCGTCGGGGACCTGCGCCGCGAGGTTCAGCAGCACGTCCTGCGAGGGCGCCTGCTCCAGCGCGGTGCCGATGATCACCGGGGCAGGCTGGGAGCCGGCGGCTTCCACCAGGTCGTGCGGCACGAAACTCCCGTCGCGATACGTCCACAGCAGCTCATCCAGACGCCGCGCCTCGTCAGGGCCGCTGGCGAGCACGAACACCTTCTGCGATTCGGACCAGGCCCTCTCCGCGAGCTTGCAGGCGAGCCGCAGCCGCGCATCGGCGCTCACCTGTTCGAGCACGTAGAAATCCACTCGGGGCATGCCGGGACTTCGCTGCGTCACGCCGTGCGCACGCGCGCCCGATCCAGGAGGAAATCGACCAGCAGCCCGATGGGCCGGCCGGTGCTGCCCTTCTGCGCTCCCCCGAGCCAGGCGACGCCCGCTATGTCCAGGTGCGCCCAGCGCAGGCCCTGCGTGAAGCGCGACAGGAACCAAGCCGCGGTGATGGCACCGCCCTCGCGCCCGCCGGTGTTGGCGAAGTCGGCGAAGTTGCTGCGCAGCTGCTCGCCGTAGTCGTCGGTGAGCGGCATCCGCCAGGCGCGATCGTCGCTGCGCTCGCTCGCTGCGAGCAGCTGGCCCGCCAGCTCGTCGTCCGGCGTCATGAGGCCGCAGAAGTGCGCGCCCAGCGCCACCACGCACGCTCCGGTGAGCGTGGCGATGTCGATCACGATCGAGGGCTTGAAGTCGCGCACGTAAGTGAGGGCATCGGCGAGAATCAGCCTGCCTTCGGCATCGGTGTTGAGCACCTCGATCGTCTGGCCGGACAGGCTCTTCACGATGTCGCCGGGCTTGGTCGCATGCCCGCTCGGCATGTTCTCGCAGGCGGGCACGACGCCCACCAGGTTGATGGGCAGCTCGAGCGCGGCCGCCGCCGCGAACGCGCCGAGGACGCTGGCCGCCCCGGTCATGTCGAACTTCATCTCGTCCATGCCCGGCGGATCCTTGAGCGAGATGCCGCCGCTGTCGAAAGTGATGCCCTTGCCGACGAGCGCGACGGGCGCGGAGCCCTTGCGACCGCCACGGTACTCGAGCACGACCAGGCGCGGTGGCTCATGGCTGCCGCGCGCGACCGCGAGGAAGGAGCCCATGCCGAGCTTCTGCAGGGCGGCTTCCTCCAGCACCCGCACCTTGATGGTCCGGTTGCGGCGAGCGAGCTCGCGCGCGCTGCGGGCGATATACCTCGGCGTACAGACGTTTGGCGGCAGGTTGCCCAGATCGCGCGTGATCTTCTGACCGGCCGCGACGCCCGCACCGTGGTTCAGGCCGCGCTCGGCCGCAGCGCGCGAGGTGTTGTCGGCGACACCGAGCGTCAGTCGGGACAGGGCCGGGGCGGGCGGATGCTTGGCGGATTTCAGGTCCGGAATGCGGTACAGCGCCGCGGAAACGGTTTCCGCCGCAAAGCGCCCGGCGTAGTAGGCTTCGATGTCGGGAGGCAGGTCGTGTGCCAGCCAGCTGACTGCGTGTTTCGCCCCGGTGCGCGTGACGGCCTGGGCAGCGGCCAGCATTGCTCGCCGCAGGAGGCGGCGATTGAGGACCTTGCGTGCTCCGAGGCCGACGAGAAGTACCCGCGGGGCGGGTGAATTGTCCAGATCCGACATCAGGAGCGTATCGCCGACGCGCGCAGCGAAGTCCCCGCGCGCGAGCAAAGCCGCGATGCGCTTGCCGGCGCGCTTGTCGAGCGCCGCGGCGGCGGGGGTCAGCTCGCGCGATTCGTACACACCGACGATCGCGCAGTCGCTGCGAAGCTCAGCGGCCGAAGCCGTCACCGCTCTGAATTGCATCTCGACGATCCTGTTGACGTTGAGCCGCACGCACGGCTGGATTAAGTTAGCCGCGGTTGCGTTGTCGAATTGTTCATCCGAGGCTGCGATTGCGGCCGGCGAGCTGCCGATGCATGGCGAGTTAGTATACGCAAAGCGGCGCCGGGGCCGCCACGACGCGGGCGGCGCGTGATCCGCATCCTCGACCGCTATGTCCTGCGCGAGGTGAGCCTGACCTGGGTGGGCGTCACGGGCGTGCTGCTCGTCATCCTGGTCACCAATCAGCTCGCCCGCGTGCTGGAACGGGCCGCCGAGCAGCAGTTTCCCCGCGAAGTGGTGCTGGCGCTGATCGGCTTCAGCTCCCTGCAGAATCTCACCATCCTCATCCCGGTGGCCCTGCTGCTCGCCGTGGTGCTCGCTTTCGGGCGTTTCTACCACGAAAGCGAAATGGCAGCGATCCATGCCTGCGGTGTCGGCCCCGCGCGGCTGTATCTGCCGGTGCTCGCGCTCACGGTCGTGCTCGCCGCTTTCCTCGCATGGCTGTCGCTCTCGCTGGCGCCTGGCGCGGCACAGCGCGTGCAGGATCTGCGTGCTTCCGCCGTGCGCGAGGCGCAGTTCGGCAACCTCGAGCCCGGGCGGTTTCGAACCGTCGGCGGCAGCGGCGCCGCTGTGCTCTACGCCTCCACCAGGGGATCGGATGGCACGTTGCGCGAGGTCTTCGTCAAGCGCAGCCGCGGCGAACGGCTGGAGGTCGCCCTCGCCACGCGTGCGGTGCATTACTCGAGCGAGGAGGGAGCGGTCCACACCCTCGTCCTCGAGAACGGCTACCGCTACGAGGGAATACCCGGGAAAGCGGAGTTTCGCATCACGCGCTTTCGCGAGCACGGCATCCCCGTGCGCCTGGCCGACGCGCGAGCGCGTGCGCAGGACCTGGAGCTGCTGCCGACCTCGCAACTGCTGCGCATGAACGATTCGGAGGCGGTCGCCGAAGTGCAATGGCGCCTGTCGATGCCCATCATGGCGTTCGTGCTGACGTTCATCGCGATGCCGCTGTCGCGCCTGCGCCCGCGGCAGGGCCGCTATGCGCGCGTCGGGCTCGCGATCCTCATCTATTTCCTGTACTCGAACCTCCTGTCGGCTGCGAAGGTCTGGGTGGCGCGCGACGCGGTGCCACGCGAGATCGGGCTGTGGTGGGTGCACCTGCTGCTGATCGGACTCGGGGTCCTGGTGATCCAGCGCCGCACGCTGTTGCAATGGGTGCGCAGGTCCCGCAGCGCCGAACCGGCCCCGGCATGAGAATCGCGGACCGCTATCTCGCCGCCACCGTCGTCGCCTACAGCGCGCTGGTGCTCGCCGCGCTGCTGACACTGGGCGCGCTGTTCACCTTCATCACGCAGCAGGACGACATCGGCGTCGGCACCTACGGCGCGAGCGATGCGCTGTTGTTTGCGATCCTGAGTCTGCCGCAGCAGGGCTTCGAGCTCATGCCGATCGCTGCGCTCATCGGCTCGCTCCTGGGGCTCGGCGCGCTCGCGCGCGGCAGCGAGCTGATCGTGCTGCGCGCCTCCGGCGTTTCCATCGCGCGCATCGCTCTCGCCGCGGGGATCGGCGGACTGATGCTGATGGTGCTCGCGGCGATGCTCGGCGAAGTCATCGCACCGCCGCTGCAGAAGCTCGCGCGCCAGCACAAGGCGTTCAGCAAGTTCGCCGACGTGAGCTTCGCCGGCTCCGGGCGCGCCTGGGTGAAGGACGGCAACCTCATCCTGAGCGTGGAAGAGCAGTCGGGCGACAACCTGTTCGGCGGCATTTTCCTGTTCGAGCTCGACGGCACGCGGCTCGTGAGGGTGGGGCGCGCCGTCACGGCTTCGGTCGCGCCCGAGGCCGGCACCTGGCTGCTGCGCGGTTACACCGAGACTCGCTTTACCGAGGAGGGCACGCAAGTGCGCTCCCTGCCGCAAATGCGCCTGGAGACCGCCATCGATCCGGGGTTCATCGGTCTTGCCGTGAGCGAGCCGCGGCAGCTCACCTCGCGCGCGCTGCTCGACCTCATCGCGCATCAGAAGAGCAACCAGCTCGAAACGGACACGTACGAGTTCGCCTTCTGGTCACGCATCGCCCGCACGCTCGCGATCGTGGTGGTCGTGGTGCTCGCGGTTCCCTTCGCGCTGGGGCCGCTGCGCTCCTCGGGCGCGGGTGCGCGCATGGTCATCGGCAT
>DASTQG010000152.1:0-17579 GCA_035761885.1 Steroidobacteraceae bacterium
GCCGACGAACGACGTGAACATCGTGGGATTGAGGAGGTCGTCGATCTCGAGCGTGTAAATCTGGGTGCTCTGACCCGCGTTGCGCAGCTCGTCCAGTTCGTCGTGCACGAAGATCGCGCGCTGATCCTGGGAAAACCATCCGGAGTGCGTGTAGCGCGCGGACGGGTAACCGGTGGAGCTGAGCCGCACCGGTTGCGCCTTGTTGGTCACGTCCCAGAGGTCCACGGTCGATTCGTTGAAATCCACCAGGATTTCGCAGGGATTGTGCCCCTGCGCGCACTGCGCGGTGCGCGCATCGGTGAGATAGAGGTTGGTCGAGTCGTGCATGTAGCCCGTGCCGGCCGGCGCCTCCGTCACCAGCTGCGGCGCCGTGGGGTTCGCAAGGCTGTAGATGCGGTACGCGCCGTTGTTGCGGTTCGACCCGGCCACGTAGAGAAACGCGGTGCGGCCCGCCACCGCCATGTTGGTGGAATAGTCGACGTTGGCGACGTACAGCGTGTGCGAGGTCTGGAAGTCGTTGAGCGTGTTCGCGAGCGCCACGCTGTTCGGCAGGCCCGACAGGTCGATGACCTGCATGCCCTGGCTCGCCTCGGTGCTGACGTAGGCGTAGGCGCGGTGGCGGTTCGCGCCGGCGTCGAAGACCTGGTAGACCTTCACCTCGCGCCACAGCGAGGAGCTCGCGGGCACCGTGCCCACTTCGCGCGGCGCGAGCGGATCGGTCACGTCGACCACCGCGGTGCCGTTCGAAAGGCCGACGACTGCGTACTCGCGGTTGTCGTTGCGATCGACGAAACCCCACAGGTTGCTCATCGTGCCGGGGCGCGAGGAGAAACCGCTCAGCGGCAGGCGAGCGAGCAGATCGATGTTCCTGCAAGGGTGAGTCGCTGCGGAGCCCTGCACGCAGTTCGAGGCCGCCAGCGAGGCTGAGATGCGCTGCGCGGCCGCCGGCTGCGGCTCGATGCCGTTGAGCTGCATCCAGCGCATCGCGACGGCGTCGACGATGAGGTTCAAGCCGCGCGAGCGCAGCAGGTCGCGGTACACCCAGCTCACGCCGGTCACCTGGGTGACGTTCGACTGTGGATCGTGGGCCTTGAACCCATCGGCGGTGCTGAACCCGCCGAGCACGCCGCTCTTGCCGTGCAGGATCCCGTCGACATCCAGACCGGCGATCGAGTAGAGCCCGGCCGCGACCTTGACGGTTCCGCCGCCGGGCGTGTGGGTGAGCGCATAGCCGATCGTGCGGCAGGGCGCGTGCCCATGGTCGCAGTGACCTTCGTCCACACCCGTGGTCGCTACGTACCGGGTTCCCAGAATGTCGTCGTGAGCCGGCGCCGCGGTCGCGGCCAGCAGCCCGAGCATCATCGCGGTTCGCAATGAGCGCATGGCGATCTCCCTGATGTTCTAGGGTCGCGCGCCCGCCAGGTCCAGCACGAAGGCGTAGCGCATCGCAGTCTCGTGGAAAGTCTGGAAGCGGCCCGACTTGCCGCCGTGACCGGCTTCCATGTAGGTGCGAAACAGCAGCGGATTGTGATCCGTCTTGGTGGCGCGCAGCTTCGCCACCCATTTGGCCGGCTCGTAGTATTGCACCTGGCTGTCCCACAGTCCCGTGGTCACCAGCATGGCCGGGTACGCCTGCGGCTTGACCTGGTCGTAGGGCGAGTACGCGAGCATGTAGTCGTAGTACTCCGCCTGCTCGGGGTTGCCCCACTCGTCGAACTCGCCGGTGGTGAGCGGAATCGACTCGTCGAGCATGGTCGTGACGACGTCGACGAACGGCACATCGGTGAGGATCGCGCGGTACTTCTGCGGCGCGATGTTCGCGATCGCGCCCATGAGGAGTCCGCCGGCGCTGCGCCCGTGAGCGAACACCTTGTCGCGTGCCGCGTAGCCCTGCTGCACCAGGTGGTCGGTGACCGCGATGAAATCCGTGAACGTGTTGACCTTGTGCATCAGGCGGCCATCGTCGTACCAGCGCCGTCCGAGCTCCTGGCCGCCGCGCACGTGCGCGATCGCGTACACGAAGCCGCGATCGAGCAGGCTCAGGCGGCTGGAGGAAAAGACCGGATCCGTGGAACTGCCGTACGAGCCGTAAGCGTAGAGATACAGGGGCGCGGTGCCGTCGCGCGGCGTGCCCTTGCGATACACGAGCGAGATCGGGACGCGCGCTCCATCCGGCGCCGGTGCGTGCACGTACTCGGTGACGTAGTTCGCCGGGTCGAAGTCGCCCAGCACGGGATCGCGCTTGAGGAGCCTGCGCTCGCCCGTGCGCATGTCGTAGTCGTACGTGGAGGTCGGCGTCCTGAGGGAGGTGTAGGTGTAACGCAGCACGTGCGTGTCGATGTCGACGTTCGTGCCGAGGAGCGCCGTATAGGCGGGCTCGTCGGCGGCGATGACGGTTTCCCCGCCGCCCTGCCATCCTCGCACGCGAATGCGGCGCAGGCCCGCGGAGCGCTCGGCCACCGCGATGTGATCGCGGAACACCTCGAAGTCGTGCACGAACACGTCCTCGCGGTGCGGGATCACCTCGCGCCAGGTGGAGCGCTCGTGCGCCGTCGCGATCGGCGCTTCCATGACACGGAAGTTCGGCGCATTCCAGTTCGTGCGGATGACGAAGCGATCGTTCAGGTGCTCGATCTGGTATTCGTGGTCGCGCTCGCGCTCGAGCACGCGCTTGAACTCGAGACTCGGATCGTCGGCGCGCGCGTACCACCATTCCGAGGAGACCGTGCTCTCGGTGCCGATGAATATGTAGCGCTGGGACTTCGAGCGCACGATGTCGGTGTAGAAACTCTCGTCCTGCTGCTCCCACAACAGCTGGTCCTCGTGCGCGCCGGTGCCGAGGCGGTGGCGCTTGACGCGAAAGCCCAGGAGCGTGACGGGATCCTTCTCGATGTACAGCACCGAGCGGTTGTCGTCCGCCCAGACCATGCCCGGCTCCGCGTTCTCGATGCGATCCTCCAGTACCTTGCCGGTGTCCAGATCGCGCACGCGGATGATGTACTGGCGCCGGCCGACGTTGTCTTCCGCATAGGCGAGCAACCGGTTGTTCGGGCTGACCTCGAATGCACCGATCTGATGGAACTCGTGCCCCGCTGCGAGGGCATTGCCGTCGAGGAGAATCTCCTCGGGCGCATCGAGGCTGCCCTTGCGGCGCGCGTGGATCGGATACTCGCCGCCCGTGACGTAGCGCGTGTAGTAGTAGTAACCGCGTTCCAGGTACGGCACCGTCGCATCGTCCTGCTTGATGCGACCGATCAGCTCCCCGTACAGGCGCTTCTGCAGCGGCGCGAGCGGCGCCATCACCGCATCGACGTAGGCGTTCTCATCGGCGAGGTAGCCGAGCACGCGCGTGTCCATGCGCGTGTCGTCGCGCAGCCAGTAGTACGGATCGATGCGCGTGCCGTGCGGCGATTTCACCGGCTCCGGCATGATCCTCGCCACGGGCGGTTCGATCTTGTGGGCGACGTCGTTCATCAGGCCGTCCCTGGAATTGCTGTCGGCTGCACAGCCTGCGACGAGTGTTGCACAGAAAACCAGCGGGGCGAGTTGCGGGAGTGACGGAACCTGACGGGGCATGGGGATCCTCGGGCCTCGGTACAGACCGGAACGCGTGGCAAAGATTCTAACGCTGACGCGGGGACGGCTTGAAACGGCTACAAAGCCACGAACCCTGCTGCTACAGGGACTTGCGTTGCGTCAGGCGCCGGATCAGAGCCTGCCCCCATTGGAAGCGCGCGACCCACAGCAACAGGGACCATTTCAGGCGTTCACCGAGCGCAAAGCGCGGCAGCGCGATCACCGTGCCATACAGCGAGACTCGCTCGTGCACCTGCACACTGAGCGCGTTCAGGACGTGCTGGCCCTGGCTCGTACTCAGGCGAAATGCCCGATCCGGCGCGATCGCGCGCTGCAACGTGAGGCCGTCCAGTCGCGCCGGCAGGTCGTGCGTGCCGGCGACGTTGCAGACGAGCTTCAAGTCGCCGCCCGCGCGCGTGAGCACGACCGCGCTGCCCGATTCCGACACCTCGAAGGGTCCGGCAAAAATCTGCGGTGATTCTGTCATCGCGATGTGCCCGTTGGCCATGGATTGTGACCGACGTCGGTAGCGCGCGTTTCTGCTATCCTGCGCGCCCTTTTTTTCCGCCCGCACGCTTCCATGGACGCCACGGCCAACCCGGTCCCGCGTGTGCGCGCGCTGCCCGTGCGACGCATGGACGGGCAGGGACGAGCGCACGTCGACTTTCGCGCAGTGCTGGCGCTCGCCGGGCCGTTCATGCTCAACAGCGCCGTGCAGGCGGTGCTCAACCTCACCGACACCTGGTTCATCGGCCGCATCTCCACCCAGGCCACCGCGGCGATCGGTGCGGTGTACTGGCTCGTGCTCGTGTTCGTGTTGCTGCTGGGCGGCGTCGGCATCGCGGTGCAGACGCTGGTGGCGCAGGCGTACGGCGGTGGGCGCAAGGCGCGCGCCGCCCAGGCCGCCTGGACAGCGCAATGGGCCGCGGTGCTCACCATTCCGCTGTTCCTCGGCGCAGCGTACCTCGGTCCGCTGCTGCTCGCGCCGTTCGACCTCGACCCCGGTACCGAGCGGCTCGCGCTCGATTTCTGGTGGCCGCGGCTCGCAGGTGCGCCCCTGGGCGTTGCGTTGTGGGCCGCCCTCGGCTTCTTCAACGGTATAGGACGCCCCAGGATCACGCTCGGCATCACCCTGATGGTCGCGGTGCTCAATGCGATCTTCAACCAGCTTTTCATCTTCGAATGGGGCTGGGGCATCGGCGGCTCGGCCTGGGGCACGAACGTGGCGCAGGCGGTCGGCTGCATCGTGGCGCTGGGTATCTTCACCGGGCATTTTCACGGTGAGTTCCGCTCGCGCCTGGTATGGAGGCTGCGCGTTCCGAAGCTCGTGCAGCAGTTCGCGCTCGGCTTCCCGATGGGCCTGCTGTACGCAGCGGACCTGCTCGGCATCGCGATCTTCCAGATCATGACCGTGCGCCTGAGCAACGTGGAAGGCGCCGCGACCCAGATCGTGATGATGATGACCTCGATCGCCTACCTGCCGGCCGTGGGTATCGCCATGACCGGCACAACGCTCGTCGGGCAGTCCATCGGCGCGGGGGACCGGCAGTGGGCGATGCGTGTCGGCAACGCGACGATCGGCCTCGCCGTGGCGTACATGGCTTTCATCGGCGTGGTACTCGCGGCCGCGGGCGCATGGATCCTGCCGTGGTTCATCAACCCGATGGATCCGCAGGCGCAGCAGGTGTTCGCGCTGGGACGCGTGCTGATCTGGATTGCCGCGGGCTACCAGATCTTCGACGGCCTGAATCTCGGCAGCGGACTGGCGTTGCGCGGCGCGGGAGATGCAACCGTGCCTGCCGCAATGGTGATCGTGCTGTCGTGGTTCCTGTTCGTGCCGGCGGCCCACATGCTCGCGTTCGCGCCCGGTCAGGGATTCGTGCACTTCCTGCCGCAGTTCGGCCTGGGCGCGGCGGGCGGCTGGCTGGCCGCCCTGCTCTACGTGTTTGCACTCGGCACGGTGCTGTGGCTGCGTTGGCGCTCGCGCGCCTGGCAGAAGATCCGTCTCTAGTATCTGAGGAGCGCGACACTCCGCACGGCCGCCGGCGCCTGTTCTTTCAGGCCGAGTATCTCGCCATAGCGTTGCGCACAGCCCGTGCAGCGCCCGCGCGAGCTGCACCAGCGCAGACTCTTGCCGTTGACGCGGCCCCAGAACAGACCGTCCGGATCCTCGTCGATCGCGCGCAACAGCGCGAGGAAACTGCGGCTGCGACCGGTCATGCCGGCGCGTGCGCGCACGCGCCGCCAGCGGCCCGCCAGGTCGGCGTGCTCGAGCTGCCACCAGCCATCGCTGGCGTGTCGCAGGCGTGCGATCGGTACTTCCCGGCGCGCGCCCGGCACGCCGCAGAACGAACGGATCTCGTACAACAGCGCGGCGCTTCCCTCGATGCGATAGTCGAGCACGACCTGCTGGCGGAAGCTCGGAGGGCAGATGCGGCGGCAATAGCCGGCGAGAAGCTTCTGCACCAACCGGCGCGTGTGTGCGGGAAGCGCTTCCATGGCGCAGATATACGCCAAACTGGTCCGGCTAGCGACCTGGCAGCAGGTAGATGACTGCCAGCAGACCTGCGACCGTCAGGGTGATGAAGTACGGCAACGCCATCCACACCATGCGGCCGTAGGAAAGGCGGATCAGCGGCGCGAGCGCGGAGCTCAGGATGAAGAGGAACGCGGCCTGGCCGTTCGGTGTGGCGATGCTCGGAATGTTGGTGCCGGTGTTGAGCGCCACGATCAGGTGCGAGAACTGCGCCGGGGTGACGCCCCCCGACTCGGACGCATGCACGATGTCCTCGAGGAACAGCGTGGCGACGAAGACGTTGTCACTGATGCTGGAGACCCCGCCCGCGGCCAGATAGAACATGGCGACCTGCAGCGTGCCTTCCAGGCCCAGCACCCAATGCATCACCGGCGCGAACAGTGCCTGCGTGTGGATCATGGCGACGATCACGAAGAACACGCCGAGCAGCGCGGTGAAGGGCAGCGCTGCGCGGAACGCATCGCCGAGGCGATGCTCTTCGATCACGCCCGTGAAGGCGGTGGCCAGCACCAGCACGCCGAGGCCGATCAGGCCGACTTCGGCGAGGTGCAGGCCGAGCGCGGCGATCATGAGCACGACCACGACCGCCTGCGCGCCGATGCGCACGCTGCGCAGCGCGTCGTGCCGGGCGCGCTCCGCTTGCGCGTGACGCGCCAGCACGGCGGCGACCTGCGTCGGCATGTCCGCGCCGTAGCCGAACCAGCGGACCTTCTGCAGCAGCACGCAGGTGACCAGCCCGACCGCCAGCACCGGCATCGACACGGGCGCGACGCGCTCGAAGAACTCCACGAAGTCCCAGCCGGCACGCGCACCGATGAGCACGTTCTGCGGCTCGCCCACGAGCGTGCAGACACCGCCGATCGTCGTTCCCACGGCCGCATGCATCACGAGGCTGCGCAGGAAGGCGCGGAACTGCTCCAGGTCAGCGGCGTGCGGCGGCGCCACGCGGCTGTCGTCGGCGATGTCGTGCTCGTCTTCTTCGCGCCGATGCGCCGCGACGCGGTGGTACACGGCGTAGAAACCGTAGGCCACCATGAGGATGACTGCCATGACGGTCAGCGCATCGAGGAATGCCGACAGGAGCGCGCTGACGGCGCAGAACAGCAGGCCGATTCCGGTGCGCGAGCGCACTCGCAGCAGCAGGCGGGTGAACACCGCGAGCAGCATGTCCTGCAGGAAGTACACCCCCGCGACCATGAAGATGAGCAGCAGGATGATCGGGAATCCGATCGTCAGCTCCGCATAGGCCTGCGCCGGAGTGACCAGGCCCAGCGCCATCGCCTCGAGCGCGAGCAGACCGCCGGGCTGCAGTGGATAGCAACGCAGCGTCAGAGCCAGCATGAAGATGAACTCGAGCAGGACCACCCACCCGGTAAGGAAAGGTCCTGCGACCGCGAGCAGCAGCGGGTTCGCGGCCAGGAACGCGAGGACCGTCAGCTTGTACCAGGCCGGCGCGTTTCCCAGGAACGAGCGCAGTATCGGGTGTTGCGTCATGCGGCGCGGTCAGGACGTCGCGGCGTCGCGCCGGCGAAAGCCGAGCGCGATCGGGATCAGCGAGACGACGATGATGAGGATCGTCACCACGCCGAAGTTGTTCTTGATGAGCGGGATGTTGCCGAAGAGGTAGCCGCCCCAGACGAACAGGGCCACCCAGGTCACGCCGCCCACGACGTTGTGCAGCTGGAAGCGCGAGTACTGCATGCGCCCGACACCGGCGACGAACGGCGCGAAGGTGCGGATGATGGGCACGTAGCGCGACAGGATGATCGTCTTGCCGCCGTGCCGGTCGAAGAATTCCTCCGTGCGGCGCAGGTACTGCACCTTGAGGAAGGGAATCGAGCCGCTGAACGCGCGTGGCCCGATGGCGTGGCCGATCGCGTAGTTCGTGGTGTTGCCGAGCACCGCGGCGGCCGACAGCAGCAGCCACACGTACAGAGGGTTCAGCGTTTGCGACGTGTCCACCGCGGCCAGCGCGCCGACTGCGAACAGCAGCGAGTCTCCCGGCAGGAACGGCGTCACCACCAGTCCCGTCTCCGCAAAGATGATCAGGAACAGGATGGCGTAGATCCAGACGTCGAAGCGCGTGAGCAGCTCGACGAGGTGGCGGTCCAGGTGCAGGATGAAATCGACGAACAGCTGCAATAACTCCATGCCGCAATTCTAGCTTTGGCGAAAGGCCGGCGCCCGATATAGTTGCGGCTCAAACCAGCGAAAACCACTTCGTGCTTCACAACGTGCCGCTCATCGCGATCCTGGCCGTGGGCCTGGCGGTCGCATTCTTTCTGGGCTTCGTCGCAGCACGGCTGCGGCTGCCGCCGCTGATCGGATATCTGCTCGCGGGCATCGCGGTCGGCCCGCACACGCCCGGCTTCGTGGGCGACATGGATCTCGCCGGCCAGCTCGCGGAGATCGGCGTGATCCTGCTGATGTTCGGCGTCGGGATGCATTTCTCGGTGCGCGACCTCATGGCGGTGCGCGGCATCGCCGTGCCCGGCGCTGTCGCGCAGATCGCGGTGGCGGTGGTTCTCGGCGCGGCGGCGGCGGCGACCTGGGGATGGAGCCTGCCCGCCGGCATCGTGTTCGGCCTCGCGCTGTCGGTGGCCAGTACCGTGGTGCTGTTGCGCGCGCTGGAGCAGCGTGGAGCAGTCACGTCCCTGGAGGGTCGCATCGCGGTCGGCTGGCTGATCGTGGAAGACGTCGCGATGGTCATCGCCCTGGTGCTGCTGCCCGTGCTCGCGGACGGGGGCGCCGCCGCGCGCGGCCTGGACCTCGCCATCGAGATCGGCCTGCTGCTCGCGAAAATCAGCCTGTTCTTCGTGGTGATGCACTACGTCGGCATCCGTTTCTTCCCGGGGCTGTTCTCGCGGGTGGCGGCCACCGGCTCGCGCGAGCTGCTGACTCTGTTCGTGATCGCCGTTGCGCTCGGCATCGCCTACGGCTCCGCGCTCCTGCTCGGCGTTTCGTTCGCCCTCGGCGCGTTCTTTGCGGGCGTGGTGATCAACGAATCGCAGCTCAGCAAGCGCGTGGCGGCCGAGGCGGTGCCGCTCGAGAACGCGTTCGCCGTGCTGTTCTTCGTCTCGGTCGGCATGCTGTTCGATCCGCAGATCCTGGTGACCAAGCCGCTGGAGGTGTTGACGGTGGTGGCCATCGTCCTGTTCGGCAAATCGGTCGCGGCGCTGCTGATCGTGCTCGCTTTCCGCTATCCCCTGCGCGCGGCGCTGACCGTGTCGGCGGCGCTCGCGCAGATCGGCGAGTTCTCATTCATCCTCGCGGCGCTCGGTGTGAGCATGGGGTTGCTGGAGCCGGAGGCGCAGAGCCTGATCCTGGCCGGTGCGCTGCTCTCCATCACCCTGAACCCGGCGGTGTTCGCGACCATCGGGCCGCTGGAGCGGTTCCTGCGCTCGCGGCCGGGGCTGAGCGCGGTGCTCACGCGCTGGCAGCGCCTGCCCGACGAGGTGCTCGCGCCGGTGACGCTGCGCGATCACGTGGTGCTCGCAGGCTACGGTCGCGTCGGCCACTCGATCGCCGCGCGCCTGCGCGCGCAGAACGTGCCGTTCGTGGTGATCGAGCAGAATCGCGAGGCACTCAAGGACCTGGAGGGCTCGAACGTGCCGTTCGTGTTCGGCGATGCGACCAACAAGGAAATCCTGGCGCGCGCGCGGCCGGAGCACGCGCGCCTGCTGATCCTGGCGACGCCCGATGTGCTGCAGGCGAAGCGCGTGCTCGAGCTGGTGCGCGAGGTCAATCCGAAGATCGACAGCGCGGTGCGCACGCACAGCGAGGAGGAGCTCGCGTTCGTCCGCCGCATGGACGTGGGCATCGCACTCATGGGAGAGCAGGAGCTCGCCAGGGGGCTGACGAAATACGCGCTGTCGGTCTACGAGCGCGAGCCGCCGGAACGCGCGGCCGGCGGCTGAGCGCGCGCCTCGACGCCCGCCCGCACCAGCTCGATGATGCGCTCGAAGCGGCGCATCAGGTCCGTCCAGCCTTCCTTCGATCCGACGTGCGTGCCGAGAAAGCGCGGTGCGCGCTCGGCGCGCATGGCGAGGTAGCTCGCCGCCGCCATGAGAATGAGAATGAGCGAGCGATAGTCGTCGTCCGCCATCGCGGATTGGCTGGCGAACAGCGCGTGGTGCTGTTGCGCCAGTTGCTTGCGAACATCGGAGAGCGCGGGCGAGATCGCGGTCGGGCTCATGAATTCGTCCGCCAGCAGCTCCACGCGCATGGAGTCGGCGCGCAGCGCCTCGGCGTGCCGAAAGACGATCGTACGGATCTGCTCGGCGGGCGAGGTCCGCGTGAGGTCGTGCGAGAGGCCCATCATCTCGCCGATGTCCGGCCAGATCTGGTACTTGTTGCCCCAGGCCTGGACCAGCCCGGGCAGGCCGCCGAAGTAGTCGTACAGCAGGCCTTTGCCGACGCCCGCTTCCTTGATGACGGCGTTGACGCGCACGTTGCGCAGCCCTTCGCGCTGCACGACGCGATGGAACGCGTCGACGATCTGCGCCTCGGTCGCCTCGCGCTTCAGGCGCCCTTTGCCCTTGCCGTTGCTGCTGGCCGGGCGGCCCTGGCTCGGGGCCCGCCTCCGACCCGCCGGCCGCTCACGGCTCTTGCGAGGCGCCATGCTCCGTTCCGCTCCTCTCGTTTCAACCTGCGGACAGACTATACGAGATTTTCTGACCGCTCGGTCAGTTTTGTTGCACGCGTGCACGGAGCGGACTAGATTCGGCTGCACATCGGGCCCGTGGGCCAGGGGGAGCGGCATGCTGCAAGCGATCGACCTGCGCAAGAGCTACGAGAACTTCGAGGCCCTGAAGGGCCTGAACCTGGAGGTGCGCGGCGGCGACATCTACTGCCTGCTCGGCGCCAACGGCGCGGGCAAGACCACCACGATCAACCTGTTCCTGAACTTCATCCACCCGAGCGGCGGCAGCGCGCGGGTCAACGGCCACAGCGTCACCGAGGAGCCGCTGAAGACCAAGCGCTACCTCGCCTACATCCCCGAGCAGATCATGCTGTACGGCAACCTCACCGGGCTCGAGAACCTGGAGTACTTCGCGCGCCTCGGCGGCCACGACGAGTACGGTCCGGCCGAGTTGCGCGCATTCCTCGAGCGCGTGGGCCTGCAGGCGCATGCCGCCACCCAGCGCGTGTCGACCTATTCCAAGGGCATGCGCCAGAAGGTCGGGATCGCCATCGCGCTGGCGAAGCAGGCGCGCGCGCTGCTGCTCGACGAGCCGACCTCGGGCCTCGATCCCAAGGCCAGCAACGAATTCTCCCAGCTGCTGCTGGAGCTCAAGGGCCAGGGCGTCGCGATCCTGATGGCGACCCATGACCTGTTCCGCGCCAAGCAGACCGGGACGCGCATCGGGATCATGCGCGAGGGCACGCTCCTGCGGGAGCTCGGCGCCGAAGAGGTCTCGCACGCGGACCTGGAGAGGATCTACCTGGAGCACATGCAATGATCCTGACCATCGCGCGCAAGGAAATTCGCGAAATCGTCCGCGACGGGCGCTTTCGCTGGACCGCGGCTCTGATGTTCCTGCTGCTGCTGACCGCGTTGCTCGCCGGCTGGCAACGCTTCGACAGCTACAGCCACGAGCGCGCCCGCGCGCAGGGCGCGTCCGAGTTCCAGTGGCTGAACCAGGGCGACAAGAACCCGCATTCCGCCGCCCACTACGGCAACTACGCCTTCAAGCCCGCCGGTCCGCTGTCCTTCTTCGATTTCGGCGTCGAGAGCTACACCGGGCGCCAGGTGTTCATGGAGGCGCACAAGCAGAATTTCGCCGTCGATCGCGCCGTCGCCGATTCCAGCGCGATCGCGCGCTTCGGCGAGCTGTCGGGCGCGATGATCCTGCAGGTCCTGCTGCCGCTGTTCATCATTTTTCTCGGTTTCACCGCGTTCGCGGGTGAGCGCGAGAGCGGCACGCTGCGGCAGGTGCAAAGCACGGGGGTGAGCCGCTCGCAGCTCCTGTGGGGCAAGGCACTCGGCATCGCAACGGCGGTTGCGATCGTGACGATTCCCTGCCTGGTCGTCGCCGCGCTGGCGCTTTCCTTCACCGCCGAGGGTGCGACCAGCGACGCCTACTTCGCCCCCCGTATCACCGTGCTCGCGCTGAGCTACCTCGCGTACGCCGGTATCTTTCTCTTTCTCACGCTGGCCGTGTCGGCCCTCGCGCGCACGGCGCGCTCCGCTCTCATCGTGCTGGTGGGCTTCTGGGCATTCGCGAGCTTCATCGGGCCGAAGGCGGTCACCGAGATCTCGCGCGTGGTGCATCCCTCGCCCTCGCTCGGCGAGTTCACGGCGGCGCTGCGCACGGACCAGATGCGCGGTCTCGACGGCGTATCGCCGTGGGTGAAGGTCGAGGCCTACAAGCAGGAGCTGTTCGCCAAGTACGGCGTCGACAAGGTCGCCGACCTGCCGGTGTACTGGCCGGCGACGCGCATGCAGTACCTGGAAAACTTCGATGAGCCGATCTTCGACCTGCACTACGGCCGCGTCGCCGCGACCTATGCGCAGCAGCGCCGGTTGCAGGACTGGCTCGGCATCGTCGACCCGCTGCTGCCGCTGCGGTCGGTCTCGATGGGCCTCTCCGGGACCGACCTGATCCATCACGACCGGTTCATGGCGGCGGCGGAAGACTACCGCCGCAACATGGTGGAGCTCATGAACGGCTACCTCGCCAAGGCGGCCAGCGGGCTCAACGCCACCTTCAATTCCAGCAACTACATGACCGCGGACCAGAAGGTGTTCGCGATCGTGAAGCCCTTCGAGTATGCGCCCCCCCGCCTGGCCGACACCCTGAAGGAGCACGGCCTGGGATTCGCCCTGCTCGCCGTGTGGCTGCTGGCCGCGGCCGTGCTTGCGCACTTTGCCGCCCGCCGCGTATCGCTCTGAGGTGACACCATGAAACGGCTGATCATCGCTCACGAAACCCGCACTCTGGCGCGCACCCCGGCGCTCTTCTGGCTGCTCGCGCTGCTGATCGCGGGGATCGTCTTCGCCGGCTGGGCCGGACATCGCGCCAACGAACGGCAGGTTCGCGGCGCCGCGGCGGCCGCCGAATTCGAGGACATGATGCGCGGCGAGATGCGCAAGTCGGTCTACGCCTACGAGAACAAGTTGAAGCAGACGGGCGGCGAGATGAAGTTCGCCGCCGTGAATCACGCGCCCACGGAGGGCGGCCCGCCGCAGGGCGTGAACGCCGGCGCGGTGGGAGCCGAGACCTCGGCGTACGCAGTGCTGCCGCAGACGGGCCTGAGCGCATTCTCGGTGGGTCAGAGCGACCTGCTGCTCAACTACGTGCCGGTCAGCATGCGCAACATCATGGATATCACGCGCCCGCTGGAGATCGACAATCCCGTGAACCTGGTGAGCGGCACGTTCGACCCCGCGTTCCTCATCATCTTCCTGCTGCCGATCTTCATCCTCGCGATGACCTACGACCTGCTGTCGAGCGAGAAGGAGCGCGGCACGCTGGCCATGATCCTCGCCCATCCCGTGTCGTTGCGGGCACTCATGAGCTCGAAACTGGCGGCGCGCGCCCGCATCCTGCTGGCAGTCGTGCTGGTGCTGGGCCTCGGCGTGCTGCTCACGGTCGGGAGCGATCTCGGCTCCGGCGACACCTGGATCCGCTTCGCGCTGTGGATCGGCGCGGTGCTGCTGTACAGCCTGTTCTGGTTCGCGCTCGCGGTCCTGGTGAACGTCTTCGGCAAGAGCTCGGCGAGCAACGGCATCGTGCTGGCGGGCAGCTGGCTGGTGCTGGTGGTGGTCGTGCCGACGCTCGTGAGCCTGCTCGCGACCACGTTGTATCCGGCGCCCTCACGCATGGATCTCACGATCGCGATGCGCGACGCGCAGACCGCGGCCGAGAAAGAGCGCATGAAGGCGCTGGACCAGTACTACTACGATCACCTCGAGCTCGTGCCCGACGCGCAGAACAAGGCGCGTGACTTCCTCACCCTCGCGATGGCCAACAGCGCCGCGATCGAGAAGGCGGTGCGCCCGCTGTACGAGCAGTTCCAGGCGCAGCTCAACCGGCAGGAAGAGCTGGTGCAGAAATTCCAGTTCGCCTCGCCCGCGATCATGATGCAGCTCTCGCTCAACGAGATCTCGGGCACGAGCGCGGATCGCTACGAGCATTTCATGCGGCAGGTGGAGCAATTCCACCGCGAATGGAACGACTTCTTCGCCGCGCGCTTCCTCAAGCGCCAGCCGCTGACCGTCGCCGATTACGAGCTGTTCCCGAAGTTCAGCTACGAAGAGGAGCCCTTCGCCGCGCCGCTGTCGCGCATGGCGCCTTCGCTCCTCGGCCTGGCCGTCCTGGTGCTGCTGCTGGGCTGGTACGGCTTCGCCGACCTGCGCCGCTACCAGGTCGCCGCGCGCTGAACGCGCCTCCTTCGTCCTTCAGCCGGAAACGAACATGCGCAAATTGAAGAAGATCGCCCTCGGCACTCTCATCGTCCTGGTGGTCGGGGTGCTCGCGGCCTACGGTGTGTTCAAGGTCAAGAACCCGCCGCCACAGCTCAAGGAGCCGAACTACTACGCCTACTACAAGACTCAGGACATGCGCCCGGAGGGCAAGGTCGGGATCCTGATCACGCAGCTGATCATGCCCGAGGACTTCCGGCTCGGCGACTATCACAACATCGCGCTCAAATCGCTCCAGTACATTCCCTGGCCGATGCGCAATGCCGTGCCCGCCGATCGCGGCGTCGTGCTGCTCGATCCGGACCGCTTCTACGAGTTCGAGGAGTTCGAGCCCACGCGCCTGGTCGACGTCTACGGGAGCGAGCTGGACAACGACGGCATCCCCTACATCGAGAAGCGCCAGCGCGGCGAAGTGAAATGGGTTCCGCCCGGCCGCATCCATCTGGATCACGGCTACTTCCTGCTCACTTCACGCCACGGCGGCATGCCGACGATGTCGAACAAGCTCGGCAGCAAGGCGCGCATCTACTACCACGGCAAGGGCTGGGTGGGTAAGCCGAAGCTGCCGCACGAGCACGGCATGCGCGCGATCGTCGAGCAGAGCATGGCGCGCATCCAGGAGAAACACGGCCCCATCGACTGGCGCTTCTCCAGCGCCGAGGATTTCGGCACCACCGAGCGCAACGTGCGCGAGCTGCTCGACGGCGGCGTGCAGACGCTCGTCTTCGCGCCCGCCGCGCCGATCTACTCGCACCACGAGGAGTTCAACGGCGGCTTCAAGCACGCGATGCACTACGTGCACGAGTGGGAGAAGGAGCACGGCCGCGACATCAAGGTGATCTTCACACGCCAGCTCGGCGACTTCGACGTGCTGCGCCAGGCCTATCTCACCATGCTGAAGGAACGGCTCGACACGCTGCCCGCCGATGCCGACGTCAAGGTGGCGATCTCGATCCACGGCATGGCGTGGGCCCTGGTGCCGCACGAGGCGTGGCTGGAGCTCGCGCCCAAGTACCGCGACGGCATGGTCGCGGATGCGAAGAAGATGCTCGAGGGCTATCCGTTCCCGCGCAAGGAAGTGGTGCTCAGCCAGGACCACTTCGCCGATCCGATCAACGATCCCGAAGGCAAGTACCTGTCGACGAACAAGGCCTTCTGGGACGGCATCAAGGACGAGTACGACTACGTCATCAACCTGCCGATCGAGTTCTTCGCGGAGAACAGCGACACGATGTTCTCGCACGCGATGTTCAACTTCGAGCACTTCCCCGGTTTCGACCGCTACCAGCCGATCGACTACCAGGACTGGTCGGTGCCCTACACGCGCGAGTTCGTGATCGAGGGCACGCACATCATCTACAACGGGCTGCCGGTGGGGCGCTACAACGAGCCGATCGTGCAGGCGCACGTCATGGCGATGGACGAGGTCCTGTCCAAGGCGCAGGCGCCCGCGCGATCCGCCGCCACGCGATAGAGAAAAGGGGACATTCACAATTCTTGCGGAGCGCTCCGCAAATTGTGAGTGTCCCCTTTTTCTTCAGGCCTGACGCGCGTTTGGGGCGGGCTGCAGCCGAGGCTCGATCGACGGCGGGATCAGCTTGTACATGACCGGCGTCACCAGCCGCGCCAGCACCGTCGAGGAGATCAGCCCGCCGATGATGACCCAGGCCATCGGTGAGTACAGGCCGATGTTCTGCAGCGCGAGCGGCAGCAGGCCGCCGATGGCGGTGGCCGAGGTCAGCAGGATCGGCAGGAAGCGCATCTCGCCGGCGCGCTCGATGGCTTCGTCGAGCGGCACGCCCTGCTCGCGCAGCTGGTTGGTGAAATCGACCAGCAGGATCGAGTTCTTGATCTCGATGCCGATGAGCGCGATGAAGCCGATGCTGGCGGTGAACGAAAGATCGTTGCCCGTGGCGAGCAGCGCCAGCATGCCGCCGAAGATGCCCAGCGGCACCACCGTGAGCACGATGAGGGTGCTCTTGAAACTGCCGAACTCGAGCACCAGCACGGCGAAGATGCCGAAGATCGCAATGATGATGGCGGTGCCGATGCCCGCGAAGGATTCCGCGCCGGACTCGGCCTCACCGCCGAGCTTGTAGTGATAGCCGCGAGGCCACTGCATCGCGTCGAGCTGCTCGACGACGGCGTCCGTCACCGCCGCGGTGTTGTAGCCCGCCTCCACTTCTGAGTCGATGGTGACCGAGCGCTCGCGGTTGTAGCGCATGATGCGCGTCGGCGCACGCTCGAACTCGAGCGTTGCCAGCTGCGACAGCGGCAGCGTGCCTCCCGCCATAGACGGCACGCGCGCCTGCAGGAGCGTGTCGTAGTCGGCGCGCTCGCCGACCGGCGTGCGCACCACGATGTCGTATTGCTCGCCGTCGATATTCTTGTAGGTGCCCACCGGCAGGCCGGCGACCGTGAGACGCACCGCCCGGTCGAGGTCCACGGTCGGCACTCCGAGCATGCTCGCCTTCTGCGAATCCACGGCAAGGCGCAGGTTGGTGCGTGCGACGCGCAGGGGGTTCTCCACGTCGCGCGTGCCCGGCGTCGCCTTGATGAGCTTCTCGATGCGCCGGGCCAGGTTCTCGATGACCGTGAGATCGGGTCCCACGATGCGCACCGCGATCGGCGCGGAGATCGGCGGACCGTTCTCGAACTCCTTCACGTAGATGTTCGCCGCGGCATAGGTCTCGAGCTTGCGGCGCAACGCATCGAGCAGGCGCGGCGTCTCGCGCGTGTCGTACTCGTGCAGCTGCACGAACACTTCCGCGAAGTTGGGCGCGTCGCGCCGCACGATGTGGTTGTAGTAGATCTGCGGGTTGCCGTGCCCCAGGTTCGAGAACCAGCTGCGCACCTCGGGCATCTGCGCCAGGTGCGACTCGACGAAGCGCAGCGCGCGATCGGTCTCGCGCAGGCTCGTCCCGTTGGGCGCTTCGACCGTGACCAGGAATTGCGGCGTGTCGGCCTTGGGGAAGAGACTGCCGCCCACGATGAGGGCGACCAGGACGGACAGCGCCAGCGATCCGCCGATGGAGGCGA
>DASTQG010000153.1:0-2610 GCA_035761885.1 Steroidobacteraceae bacterium
AGTCACAGACGAGCGCGGATTCCTCCATGCCCACGCCATCGTCCCGAACGAGGTAGGGCACGCGGCCGGACGGGTTGATGCCGTAGTAAGGGCTGCCAGTCGTGCGCGTCTTCGCGGTGATGATTTCGACGCGGCTGCCGAGCGCTTTTTCGATGACGACGATGCGCGCCATGCGGGCGTAGGGAGAACCGGGCGTGACGTAGAGCTTCACGCCATCAGCGGCGAGGCGAGCAGAGCTCGCAGCGCTTCGTAGTTCACGGGCTTGACGAGGTGCGCATCGAAGCCCGCGGCGAGCGCGCGGCGGCGGTCTTCATCCTGACCCCACCCGGTGAGCGCGACGATTACGATGCCCTTGCCCCAGGTTTTGCGCCGGATGAGCTGACAGGCTTCGTAGCCGTTCAGGTTCGGCAGCGCGAGGTCGAGCAGGATCAGGTCGGGCTTGAACGTTTCCGCCTTCGCCACCGCTTCAAGGCCGTCGGCGGCGGTCTCGATGATGTTGCCATCGAGGCGAAGCAGCGCGCTCACTGAGTCGACGTTGTCTTGCACGTCGTCCACGACGAGCACGCGCCGCACCGCGCCGCTGTACGCCGTCGGCGCGGCAGGCGCCGGCAGCGACGACGCGTCGGGAAGCGTGAGCACCGGCAGGCGAACAATGAACTCGGCGCCTTTGCCCGGGCCGTCGCTCCGCGCCTCGATCGTGCCGCCGTGCATCTCCACCAGCGAGCGCGAGAGCGCGAGGCCGATTCCCAGGCCGCCGGTGGCGCGCTCGAGGGGCGCGCCGACCTGCGAGAAGATCTGGAAGAGCTGCGGGAGCTTCGCCGGCTCGATGCCAACGCCGCTGTCGCGAACCCGCATGACTACGCTTTCGCCCTCGATGTGCGCAACCACGCTGATGGTCCCCGCCTTGGGCGTGAACTTCGCGGCGTTGTTGAGCAAGTTCGAGAGCACCTGCGACAGGCGCACCGGATCGGCGTCCAGGCGGACCGGCTCGCTCGGCAGCGAGATGGTGAGCTGCTGCGAGATATGCGGCCGTGCCGTCTCGAGGGCCAAGTCGACCACCTTCGCGAGCTCCACCGGCTCCCGGCGCAGCTCGAGCTTGCCGCGCGTAATGCGCGAGACATCGAGCAGGTCGTCGATCAAGCGCACCATGTGCACGACCTGGCGCTCCATCATCTCCTGTGCCGCGCGCATCATCGGATCGTCCGACGGACGACGCGCGAGCAGATGCAACGCATTGCGGATCGGCGCGAGGGGGTTGCGCAGCTCGTGCGCCAGCGTGGCAAGGAACTCGTCCTTGCGACGGTCCGCATCCTTCAGCGCTTCGCGCGCCTCGCGTGCATCGTGGGTGTCCACGCTCACGCCGAACCAGCGCTCGGGATCGCCTTCCGGCGCACGCAGCGCTCGGAACGCGTGCCAGCGGTACGCGCCATCCCTGCTTCTGTAACGGATCTCGCCGACATACGGCTCGCCGGTGCGTCGACAGCGTTCGCGGTAAGGCCGCAGGCGCTCGTTGTCTTCCGGATGAACGCACGCGGTCCATCCCTGGCCAAGCGCCTGCTCGAGCGGCTGCCCGGTGAGCTCGGTCCAACGTTCGTTGATGAACGCGATGCCGTGGGCGTCAGTCACCCAGACGATGGCCGGAGCCGCGTGCGAGATGGTTCTGAACTTCTCTTCGCTCGCCGTGAGCAGCTCGGCGCGCGTTGCCAGCGTCTCGGCCGTCGCCTGCGTCGCGGCCATCGCAGCCTGGATTTCGTTGACGGAACTCTTCAGCGCGCCGATGCGGCGCGAGGTTTTCAGACTTTCGAGCGCATCGTGCAGGCTCCGAATGCCGCTCGTGATGACGGAGACTCTCGTCAACGACAGCCCGATGGCGATGGCGAGCGCCGCGATCACCGCGAGCGAAACCCAGAGCGCGGTGCGGCGCATGGGCGCATCGACCACCGCACCGTCGGTGTAAACGTTCACGTACCAGCCCGACACATCCGAGCGTTGGAAAGCCACCACGACGTCGGAATCGGTGACTCCGCGGCCACGGACAAGGCCGAGCGGCTGAGATGCAAGCGCCGCGCGGTACCAGGGTTGGACCGGCTGCCCCGCTACGCGCTCGGGCTCGCGCGTGCGCGCGAGGATGGCATAGTTGGCGTCGATGATGCCCGCGGCGCGACCTGACGGCGTGTGCTCGCCCAGCCACTTCGTCCAGTAGCGGTGATTCATCGTCGCGCCGATCACGTACTTCACCGCGCCGTCGTGAATCGCTGGATACGCGATGTACATCAGCCACTCGGTGTCCACACGCCCCCGCAGAGCGTTCGAGACGTAGGGCTTGCGCGTGCGCGCGGCCTGGAGCGTACCTTCGGGCTGCGGCACGGGCGGAAGCTGCGTGCCATACGGACGCATGAGATTCAGTAGATGGTCAGCTTCCGGCGAGAGCAGAAGAATGTTGTCCCAGAGCCCGAGCGCGTCGCGCACGTCCGCGGCGTGCGCGTAGAAGCTTTTCAGATCGCCGCGCCGCAGGGATTCGCTGCGCGCAAGCGCCTCCAGCGCAGCAAACGAGCGCTGCAGTTCGGCGTCAACAGCCTGGGAAAGAAGGTGCGCGCTTTCCTGAAGGTC
>DASTQG010000154.1:0-6343 GCA_035761885.1 Steroidobacteraceae bacterium
CTGATCGCGCTCGTATTCGGGTCCAGCCTGATCGGCGTGGCGATCGACTACTCGATGCACTACCTGTCGGATCAGTTCCGGGGCGAGGGCTGGACGCCGGCGGGCGCGCTCGATCAGGTCGCGCGGCCGATTCTCCTGGGGATGGCCGCGACGCTGATCGGCTTCGCCGGCCTCCTGTTGCTGCCCTTTCCCGGCTTGACGCAGATGGCGGTGATTGCACTCGCCGGTCTGCCGATCGCGTGCGGCACGGTGCTGTGCCTGTATCCGGCGCTCGTTTCGCGCACGCCTGCGCGCCTTCCGCAGTGGTGTGCCCGCGCGCTCGCTCGCCTCGATGCGCGCGTGGCGCGACCCTCGCGTCGTGGCCAGATCCTGACCTTGATCGCGCTCGCCGTGCTGGCCGCGGGACTGACGCGCCTGCAGTTCCAGGATGACGTGCGCACGCTGCAGCCGCGGCTGCACGGGCCGGCAACCATGCAGCAACGGGTACGCAATCTCCTGCCGGACTCCACCGAAACCGCGTTGTTCGTGGTGACCGCGACGGATCCGCAAGCGCTGCTCGAGCGCGAGGAGCGCCTCACGCGCGCACTCGACGCGCTGGTCGCCGCCGGAGCGCTCGCGAGCTACCGCGCGGTATCGCAGTCGCTGCCTTCGCACGCGCGCCAGCGCAGCAATCACGATCTGCTGCGTTGCTGCGTCTACGCGGAGCAGGGCGTGCTGCCTGCATTCATGCGGCAGGTGGGATATGCGCAGGCCACCATCGACGCGGAGCTCGCGCGACTTCCACGCGAGCCCCGGTTGCTCGACCCGCAGCAATGGCTCGAGCATCCGGGCAGTGCGTCCTGGCGCTCGCTGTGGCTCGGAGAGCGCACAGGGACCTACGCCAGCATCGTGTCGCTCGGCGGCGCCCGCGATCTCGCTGCGCTGCGGGCGAGCGCGAACGCCGTCGAAGGCGCGCGTTTCGTGGATCGTGTGCAGGACATCTCGCATACGCTGGCGCAGTACCGACGCGCGGTGGTGCTGCTGCTCGCCGGGGCCTATGTCGCACTCGCCATCGTGCTGGCGCTCGCGTTCGGGCCGCGCGCCTCGGTGCTTCTGCTCCTGCCGCCGGTGGGGGCGAGCGCACTCGCGCTCGGCGCCCTCGGCTGGCTCGGCATTCCGGTGACGTTGTTCACCGCGCTGTCGCTGCTGCTGCTGCTGGCGATGGGCGTGGATTACGCGATTTTCCTGCGCGAAGCGGCCGATCAGCGACGCACCGCGCTGCTCGCCGTCACGTTGTCGGCGCTGACGACTCTCGTGTCGTTCGGCCTGCTCGCCTTCAGCAGCACACCCTTCATCAGCGCCATCGGCATCACGCTCGCGCTGGGCATCGCGGGTTGCTGGTTCCTGGCCGTTGCAACGGCCGGGCCGGCACCCGCCGCGTTTTCGGTTTCCAAGTGAGGTTACTTTGAAAGAAGAGAAGCTCATCGATGTACTGGTCATCGGCGCAGGTCCCGCCGGGGCGCTCGCGAGCGCGCAGCTGGCGCGCGCGGGCTTCGGCGTGCGTGTGCTCGAGAAGCAGCGCTTTCCGCGTTTCTCGATCGGCGAAAGCCTGCTCGCGAACAGCCTGCAGTTCATCGAGAGCGCCGGAATGCTCGAGGCGGTGCTCAGGCGCGGGTTCCAGTTCAAGAACGGCGCGGCGTTCGTTCGCAACGGGCGCTACTCGGAGTACAACTTCGCCGACAAGAGCAGCGAGGGCCCGGCATTCACCTTCCAGGTGCCGCGCGCGGATTTCGACCACACGCTCGCGCTCGAAGCCGGGCGCATGGGCGCCGACGTGCGCTACGAGGTGGAGATCACCGCCGTGGACTTCGGCGCCGAGCCCGTGGTCGTGCACAGTCGTGCGGCGGATGGCAGCATGGCCGAGCATCGCGCGCGCTTCGTGCTCGATGCCAGCGGCTTCGGCCGCACGCTGCCGCGGCTGCTCGGCCTGGACCGCCCCTCCGACTTTCCCGTGCGCGCCGCGCTCTTCACGCACATCGAGGATCACGTCGAGGCCGGCGCCTTCGACCGCCAGAAGATCCGCGTGAGCATCCACCCGCGCGAGCAGGACGTCTGGTACTGGCTGATCCCGTTCTCGAATGGACGTTCGTCGCTGGGCGTGGTCGCCTCGCGTGACTTTCACGGTCGCTTCAAGGGCAGCACCGAGGAACGCTTGTGGCAACTGGTTCGCGAGGAGCCTTCGCTGGCCGAGCTCCTGAGTCGCGCCAAGCCCGTGGCGCAAGTGGGCGAGATCGTCGGGTACGCTGCAAGCGTCAGCGCGTTGCACGGCAAGGGCTTCGCGTTGCTGGGCAACGCCGCGGAGTTCCTCGATCCGGTGTTTTCCTCGGGCGTCACCATCGCCATGCAATCGGCCAGGCTCGCGGCCGATGCCCTGGCGCGGCAGCTGCGGGGCGAGGCGGTGGACTGGAACGCGAGCTTCGACGAACCGCTGATGTACGGGGTGGAGACGTTCCGCGCGTTCGTGAGCGCCTGGTACGACGGCTCGCTGCAGGACATCATTTTCTTCGAGCGGCCCGAGCCGACCACGCGGCGGCGCATCTGCGCAGTCCTCGCCGGCTATGCCTGGGACCGGGAGAATCCCTTCACCGGCCCGCGCGCGGCGCAGCGGCTGCGCGCCCTCGCGGAAGTCTGCCGGCGCGGGTAGGCTGGAACTCGTGACACGATCCCCGATACCGCCGGTGCAGGAGCTCATATTGCAGCGAGAGGAGGCCCTGCTGCTCGAGCGCGTGACCGCATTCGGGCCGGACTTCGTCGAGGCGGTGGCGCGCCTGGACGCAGAGCATCCGCTGGCGCACGAGCGCGGCATTCCCTGCTGGGTCGGAATCGAGCTGATGGCGCAGGCCATCTCGGCCTTCTCGGGACTGGAGTTGCGCGCGCGCGGGAAGGCGCCACGCATCGGCTTGCTGCTCGGGACCCGGCGCTACGTGGCGCAGACTCCGTACTTCGGCGCGGGCGTGGAGCTGCGGATCAGAGCGCAGCTGTCCTGGCGCGACGCGGACGGACTCGCCGTCTTCGACTGCGTGCTGAGCGAGGGCGGGCGCGCGCTGGCCAGTGCGCAGGTAAAGGGTTTCGAGCCCGAAGACATCGGGGCTTACTTGTGAGGTTTCGAATCTGATGGCGCACTGGGTCCTGGTCACCGGCTCGAGCCGCGGCATCGGCGCCGCGATCGCCGAGCGGCTCGCACGCGACGGGTACGGCATCGTGCTGCATGCCCGCACCGCGACCGCGCTCGAGCCGATCCAAGAGCTGCTGCGCGGGCTGGGCGCAGACTGGCGTTGCCTGCCTTTCGACGTGCGCGACCGGGCGGCGGCACGTGCGGCACTCACGACCGACGTCGAGGCGCACGGTGCCTACTACGGCGTCGTCTGCAACGCGGGGATCGCGCGTGATGGCGCGTTTCCCGCCCTCAGCGAAGACGACTGGGACAGCGTGCTGCGCACCAACCTGGACGGCTTCTACAACGTTCTGCAGCCGCTGATCATGCCGATGATCCGGCGGCGCGCGCCGGGTCGCATCGTGACGCTTGCCTCGGTGTCGGGGATCATGGGTAACCGCGGCCAGGTCAACTACAGCGCGGCCAAAGCCGGCATAATCGGCGCCACCCGGGCGTTGGCCGTCGAGCTGGCGAGCCGGCAGATCACCGTGAACTGCGTGGCCCCGGGTCTCATACGGACCGACATGATCGCGAACGCTCCGGTCGAAAAGGCCCTCGAAGCCGTGCCCGCGGCGAGGGTGGGCGAGCCGCACGAAGTGGCGGCCGCGGTGAGTTTCTTCATGTCGCCGGACGCATCGTACGTCACTCGCCAGGTGCTGTCGGTCAACGGAGGTCTGGTCTGATGGCGCGGGTCGCGGTCACCGGCATGGCCGGCATCACTTCGCTGGGGCAGAGCTGGTCCCAGGTCGAGCGCAACCTGCGCGACAACGTGAGCGGCATCCAGACCATGCACGAGTGGGCGCGCTACACCGAGCTCAACACGCGGCTGGGCGGCCCGGTGACGGATTTCACGCTGCCGCCGCACTACACGCGCAAGGTGACGCGCTCCATGGGCCGGGTATCGATGCTGGCGACGCGCGCCTCGGAGCTGGCGATGGAAGACGCCGGGCTGCTCGACGACCAGTCGGTGCGTGACGGTCGCATGGGCGTCGCGTACGGCTCCTCCACGGGCAGCACCGATGCGGTGCGCGACTTCGGCGCGATGCTCACCACCGGGAGCATGGGCAACATCAACGCGACCACGTACCTGCGCATGATGCCGCACACCACGGCCGCCAACATCGGCGTGTACTTCGGATTGAAGGGGCGGGTGATTCCCGCTTCCAGCGCCTGCACCTCGGGCAGCCAGTCGATCGGCTTCGCGTACGAGGCGATCAAGTACGGGCGCCAGCTGCTCATGGTGGCTGGCGGCGCTGAAGAGCTGTGCGTGAGCGAGGCGGCGGTCTTCGACACGCTGTTCGCCACCAGCACGCGCAACGATGCGCCCAAGACCACGCCGCGTCCGTTCGATCGCGAGCGCGACGGGCTCGTGATCGGCGAGGGCGCCTGCTCGCTGGTGCTGGAGAACTACGATCACGCGCGTGCCCGCGGCGCGCGCATCCACGCCGAGATCGTCGGTTTCGGCAGCAATTCCGATGGCGATCACCTGACGCATCCCAACACCGTCACCATGGAGCGGGCCATGGCGCTCGCCCTCGAGGATGCGGGCCTCGCGCCCTCGAGCATCGGCTACGTGAACGCGCACGCAACGGCCACCGAGCAGGGCGACATCGCCGAAACCCAGGCGACGCACCGGCTGTTCGGTCCGAAGGCCGTGGTGAGCGCGCTCAAGGGGCACATGGGCCACACGCTCGGCGCGTGCGGTGCGATCGAGAGCTGGCTCACGATTGCGATGATGAACGCGGGATGGTTCGCGCCCACCCTCAACCTGTCCCAGGTTGACGAACGCTGCGGGGAACTCGACTATATTCAGCGCGAAGGACGCCGGCTCGATTGCGAGTACGGCATGAACAACAACTTTGCATTCGGTGGGCTCAACACTTCCCTGGTATTCCGCCGCGCTGCCTGAAAAAAGGCGAGAAGCGGGCGAAATGCCGCACACACCGCTGGAGGAAACATGATTCGCAGGCTCATGCTGACGGCGACGTGCGCCGCCATGCTCGTTCTCTTCACCACCGCGCAGGCCCGCAACACGGTGCTGCGCCTGCCCATTGCGGATGCCCTCGGCACCGCCGACGCCAAGTCGCGCCTGACGGGCAACGTGAAGTTCTTTTTCGGCGCCGAGAACCAGCCCACGCCTGCGAAGACAATGGGCAGCGCCCGCACCAACAAGAAGACGAACTTCTTCAACAAGAGCGACAAGGAAGGCTGCGAGTGGGCGTTCCTGTCCGCGATGCTCTCGTTCCAGGAACGGGCCCTCGCGGACGGCGGCGATGCCATCATCAGGATCAAGAGCATCACGAACACCGAGGAGCTTTCGAGCGCCACCGAGTACCTGTGCCGCGCCGGCAACGTGGTCGGCGGCGTGGCTTTCGTGGGCGAAGTGGTCAAGCTCTGACCGATGTCCGAGTTCCTCAGCACGGCGCTCGAGGCAGCCAACGCGGCGGCCGAGATCATTGCGCGCATGTATCGCGGCAACCTCGCCGTGTCCATCAAGGCGGACAAGTCGCCGGTCACCGACGCGGACGTCGCCGCCGAGAAGGCGATCCGCGCGGTGATCGAGCGCCGCTTTCCCGCGCATGGCTTCTACGGCGAGGAGACCGGCAAGTCGCGCGCCGACGCCGAGTACCTGTGGATCGTCGATCCCATCGACGGCACCAAGGCCTTCGTGCGCGAGTACCCGATGTTCTCCACGCAGATCGCATTGATGTGCCGCGGGCAGCTCATCGTCGGCGTCTCGAGCGCGCAGGTCTACGGCGAGACGGTGCATGCCGAGCGCGGTGAGGGCGCCTGGCGCGACGGCAAGCGTCTGCAGGTGAGCCGCATCGACCAGATCGAGAACGCTTCGCTGTCGACGGGCAACCTGAAGTCGCTGGCGCGCAGCGGCCGCTGGAGCAACTACGGCAAGCTGGTCGCGCGCCTGGATCGCATCCGCGGCTACGGCGACTTCCTGCATTACCACCTGCTCGCCGCCGGCAACATCGATGCGGTGATCGAGTCCGACGTGAACATTCTGGACATCGCCGCGCTGGCGATGATCGTCGAAGAGGCCGGCGGGCGCTTCACCGACCTGAACGGCAAACCCGTATCACTGGAGATCGACTCGGTGCTGGCGACCAACGGCGTGCTGCACGAGCCGATCCTGGAATC
>DASTQG010000155.1:0-2198 GCA_035761885.1 Steroidobacteraceae bacterium
CGCGCCATCCTCTCGAGGGGCAGACGGACAAACAGGTGACGGGCCGGACACTGCCGTTGCTCAGGGAATCGAGAACGAAACCGTTGCACCCGGGCCAGAGGCGTTCGACGCTGCCCAGAGTCGACCTGCATGGCTCTCCACGATGGAGCGGCAGACGAACAGGCCGATGCCCATGCCTGCGCGCTTGGTCGTATAGAACGCATCGAAGATTCTTTCCAGGTCGCCGGGCGGGATGCCCATCCCGCAGTCCTGCACGCTCAGGCGCGCACCCCCGCCCCGCTCCGCTTGCGTCCTGACCACCACGCGCCGCTCGCGGTCATCGACCGTTTTCATGGCCTCGACGGCGTTCATCAGCAGATTCAGGATGACCTGCTGCAGTTGCACGCGATCTGCGCTGACCGCCGGCAGATTACCGTCGAACACCTGGAGAACCGTGACCCGGTTTGCGCGCAGATCGCTCGCCAGCCTTGCAACGACTTCGCGTGCGGCTGCGTTGATGTCGATGAGCTCGGACTCGGCCCGCTGCCTGGAGAACAGCGCTCGCATGCGCGCTATCACGTCGGTGGCGCGGGTGGCATCGCGAATCGTGCGCCGCACGGTCTCGAGCGCGCCGTCGACGTTCGGCGGATCCGCCGCGAGCATCCGCAGGCAGGTGCTGGCGTTGATCATGATTCCCGCCAGGGGCTGGTTGACCTCGTGCGCGATCGAGGCAGTCAGCGCGACCAATCCGCCGATCGGCGTCCCATGGGCTGGCTCGGAGCCAAGTTGCAGAGGCATTCGATGTACCTCACGCTGGTTGGCCTCCAAGGTAGTCCTGACGCAACACGGGCAACACCTGATTTTGTGCAGCCCGTCACCTGCAGATTTCTGCAGGGCGGCTACTTGCGCGACAGCGAGCGCTCGGGAACGATCAGCTCGACGCGCGTTCCGTTGCCAACCGCAGGCTTGCGCACCGTCAGCCCCGCGCCGATGTGCGCGGCGCGCTCGCGCATTCCGCGCAGGCCGAAGTGCCCTTCCTTGCCCCTGGCGCTGACTTCGTCCGCGATGCCCTTGCCGTTGTCCGAGACTCGCAGCGTGAAGTCGCCGTCGTACGCCACCTCGATGTCGAGCTTGCTCGCGCCGGAGTGCATGCAGGCGTTGCGGATCGCTTCGTATCCGATGCGGTAGACCTCGTCGGCGACGATCGGGTGCAGCTCGCGCGGCTGCCCTGAGGTCGCGCAGACGATCTGCATCGAACCGTCGATCTGCGTGCTTTCCGCGGCGCGCTTCAACGCGGCGGCCAGGTCGTCGAGGCCTTCCGCAGGACCTCGCAGTGCTCGCAATGCCTCGCGCCCTTCTTTCACCGCCTGGCCGAGCCACGCCGACAACTGTTCCATCGCGCGCCGCAGGCGTGCGCTGTCCGATGGCGCGTCGAGCGCGTGCTCGGCGACCAGCTTGCTGCCTTGGATCGTCTGCAGGAGGGTGTCGTGCAACTCTCGCGCGAGACGAGTTCTCTCGGCCAGGCGCTCCTCGAACCGGGCTTGCTCGCGCAGGGTGAGTTGCCGCACGCGCGCCGCGTAGATCAGCCACAACAGCAGGGCCGCGACGAGCAGGCACAATACCGCGAACCAGCGTGTCTGATAGAACGTCGGCGTCACCGAGAACGCCAGGCTCGTCCCGGTTTCGTTCCACACGCCGTCGTTGTTGCTCGCGGTCACGTGGAAGCGGTAGTCGCCCGGCGGCAGGTCCGTATAGAACGCCTGGCGGCGCGCGCCCGCCTCTTGCCACTCGCTATCGTGGCCGTCGAGCCGATAGCGAAATTGCGTCTTGCGCGGAATCACCATGCTGAGGCCGGTGTAGTCGATCTGCAGATCGCGTGTGAGCGGCGGAAGGCGCAGACCTGCCTGAACCGGATAGACGTTGCGGTCGGCGACGAGCTGCTCGATGTGCACCGGTGGGGCGAGCGTATTGCCGCGCAGGCGATCGGGATCGATCACCTGCACGACGCTCGCGTTCGAGAACCACAGGCGCCCGTCAGGCCCGGTCGATGCATTGGGATGGAAGTTGCCTCGCGCAGGCTGCGCTCCATCCAGGGCATCGTACACGCGAAACTCCAGCGTGGCCTGGGGATCGCTCCACCATGCCCGCACCTGGTCGGGTGCGATGTGCACGATCCCGCAGGAAGCGTAGAGCCACAGGCCGCCGCGAAGGTCGCCGAG
>DASTQG010000156.1:0-5564 GCA_035761885.1 Steroidobacteraceae bacterium
CCGTGCGTAGCCGGGCTCGCGCGCCATTCACACTTTCAACACCTCTGCACACCTGCCGCGCAAGCTCCGCGGTGGCGCCTTTGCGCGAGTAATACAGGACGAGGATTTCGCTCATCGGCGCCGCTCCCTTCAACGGGGCCAATTTACAACAATCCCCGTCACCCACCCCTGCTCCTTGACGCGTCCGGACCCGCTTGTTAGCGTGCGACAGACCCCGGCAACTCGCCCCCTATAACTACAAATGAGCAGGTTCCACGCAGCGGGCCGCGGTGTCGCGCTCGCGGCCGTCGTGTTCCTGGGCCTTTCGGCCTGCGCTGGCGCGCCCGTTCAGGAAATGAGCAACGCGCGCCAGGCGATCGCCGCGGCGCGCTCGGCCGGCGCGGAAGAGCGCGCGCCTGAACAGTTCAAGCAGGCAACCGAGCTGATGGCGCAGGCCGAAGATTCGCTCCAGAAGCACGACTATAAGAGTGCTCGCGCCCAGGCGGTGCAGGCTCGCACGCGTGCCCTGCAGGCGCTGCGCACGGCGGCACCCCAGGGGCGCCAGGCGGATGACCGCTGATCCTGCCGCGGCGCGGCGCATCTGCAAACGTTCGTTCGTCTCCGGCCGCGTGCAGGGTGTGTTCTATCGCGCCTCGGCCGCACAGAGGGCGCGAGAGCTCGGAGTCGATGGCTACGCGCGCAACCTGCCGGACGGGCGCGTCGAAGTGGTGGCCTGCGGGCCGGCGGGCGCGGTGGACGAGATGACGAGCTGGCTGTGGACCGGATCGAGCGCCTCGAAAGTCACGGACGTGCAGGTCGAAACGCTCGCGGGCGAGTCCGCGGCGGTGGCGAAAGGATCGGGATTTCGCGCGCGTTGAGCGGGGAGTGCGATGTCGGAGCAGGCTGACTGGCTCGACCTCGGCGAGGCCGAGGCGCTGAAATCCCCGCCGCTGCGCGAAATCGTCGCTGGCCGCCTGCGTATCGCGCTGTCGTGGCGCGACGGCAGTTTCGGCGCGATCTCCAGCACCTGCAATCACGTCGGCGGCCCGCTCGGGCGCGGCACGCTCGACGGCGAGTACGTGGTGTGCCCGTGGCACAACTACAAGTTCCATCGCTGCACCGGGCAGGGCGAGCCCGGCTACGAGGCGGACCGCGTGCCGCAATACGCGCTGCGCATCGAGAACGGCCGGCTGCTCCTGAACACGAAGCCCGTGACACCGCGCGGGAGGTTGCCGCACGCGCCTCATCCGCTGGCGCGCAAGCCCGAGCGCCAGGCCGGCGCGATCCGCGTGCTCGCCATCTCCACCACGGCGATGGACGAGGCCCATCCGCGCTATTCCACGTCCGAGATGCTGCTGCAGACCGCGCTCGACTGCGCCCAGGCCACGCTCGGCGCCGAAACGCGCCTGCTGCGCCTGAACGCGCTGAAGTTCCGTCATTGCGAGGGCTACTACTCCAAGGCGGCGCGCGCCTGCACCTGGCCGTGCTCGATCACGGAGATGGATCCGAAGGACCAGATGGAGCAGGTGTACGAAGGCATCGTGCACTGGGCCGACGTGGTGCTGATCGGCACGCCGATCCGCTGGGGCGCCGCCAGCTCGCTCTATCACAAGATGGTCGAGCGCATGAACTGCGTCCAGAACCAGATCACGCTGCGCAACCGGGTGCTGATCCGCAACAAGGTCGCCGCGTTCGTGATCACGGGCGGGCAGGACAACGTCCAGGCGGTGGCCGGCCAGATGCTCACGTTCTTCAGCGAAATCGGCTTCGTGTTCCCGCAGTTTCCGTTCGTCGCGCACACGCTCGGCTGGGACTTCGAGAACATGGAGCGCAACATCGAGCACGTGCAGAAGAGCGAAGCGCTGCGCGATGGCACGCGTCAGCTCGTCACGAGCGCGGTGAAGCTGGCGCAAGACCTCATCGGGGGCGAGGGAACGCGCGACAGCATCGAGCGCGGCGGACGCAAGGCGCACGACGCAGCAGCGAGGGTAAGAGAATCAACCACGGAGCACACAGAGGACGCAGAGAAGAGGAAGAATGACGTGGGGTGAAGAACTTCCTCAAGCCCGCCACTTCGTGGTCCAGCGCCCGATCACCTTGTCCGGATACTCACGCCGTCCGATGCTGCCGTTGTAGCGCGCCAGCGCCCTGCGCACGTCCTTGCGCTCGCGCTGATAATAGTGGCGCAGGATCGCGCACCCCATGCGGATGTTTGGCTGCACCTTCATGAGCTGATGGCGCTTCATGCCGAGCTGCTCGGGCCAGAACGGCATAACCTGCATGAGTCCCTGCGCGCCGGCCGAAGAAACGGCCCAGATGTTGAACGCGCTCTCCACGTCGATGACCGCCAGCACCAGCTCCGCCGGCAGCTCGTGCGCACGCGCCTCGCAGTAGACGTGGCGCAGGATCTCCATGCGCTCCTTCTGGTCCTTCACGTAACCGCGCAGGCGCGGTTCCATGAGCTTGTACCAGACCTCGGCGTCGTACTTGTCGGTGAAGCACTCGCCCTCGGCGATGGCTTTCGCGACCACGCTTTTGAGCTCGGGGTCCATCTGCCCGTCGGCCTGCGCGCCGCAGGCGAAGCCGAGCGTGGCGAGGAACGCGCAGACGATCCGGCGCACGGGCAGAGCAGGTGTGCCGCCGGCCTGGGTCACGCCGCGCTCAGCCGTCAGCCCGCTGCTGCAGCGAGCGCAGGAAGGCGACCGCGCCTTCGAGCGGCATGTCGCGGGACTCGGTGTCGCGGCGGTGGCGATACTCGAGCTTGCCGGCATCGAGCCCGCGCTCGGCGACGACGATCCGGTGAGGAATGCCCAGCAGCTCCGCATCGGCGAATTTCACACCCGGGCGGGCGTCGCGATCGTCGAACAGCGTCTCGATTCCCGCGGCCGTGAGCTCCTGGTAGAGCTTCTCGGCGGCTTCGCGCACGCGCGCCGATTTCTGCTGGTTGATCGGCACCACCACCGCCTGGAACGGCGCGATCGGCTCGGGCCAGATGATGCCGCGCTCGTCGTGGTTCTGCTCGATGGCGGCCGCGACCACGCGGGTCACGCCGATGCCGTAGCAGCCCATCATCATGGTCACTTCGCGCCCCTGTTCGTCGACCACTTTCGCGTTCATGGCTTCGCTGTACTTGCTGCCGAGCTGGAACACGTGGCCGACCTCGATGCCGCGTGCGATCGCAAGCGTGCCGCGGCCATCGGGCGAGGGGTCGCCGGTCACGACGTTGCGCAGGTCCGCATACTCCGGTTCCGGGCAGTCACGCCCGAAGCTCATGCCCTTCAGGTGCCAGTCGTCCTGGTTCGCGCCCACCACGACGTCGGCCAGTGCGGCGACCGCGCGGTCGGCGATGACGGTTCCCTCGAAGCCCACGGGACCCAGCGAGCCGGGATTCGCGCCGAACGCCTCGGCGATGGCCGCGGGCGAGGCGAAGTTGAGCGGCTTGCGGACCTGCGCCAGGCGGCTCGCCTTGAGCAGGTTCAGCTCGTGATCGCCGCGCAGGCACAGGAGCACCGGGCGGCCGTCTACGCCTTCCACCACGATAGCCTTGACCGTGCGTTCCGGCCCGACGTCGAGGAACTTGCACAGGTCGGCGATGGTTTTCACACCCGGCGTGTGCACGCGCTCGAGTTTCTCGCGCGGCGTGGGCCGCGGCGTGGCCGGCGCGAGCGCCTCGGCGAGCTCCACGTTCGCCGCGAAGTCGGAGGCATCCGAGAACGCGATCGCGTCCTCGCCGGAGCTCGCCAGCACGTGGAACTCGTGCGAGACCGTGCCGCCGATGCTGCCGGTGTCGGCCTGGACCGCGCGGAACTGCAGCTGCATGCGCGAGAAGATGCGCGTGTACGCGTCGTACATCGCGCGGTAACCCTCCAGCAGCGACGCCTCGTCCATGTGAAAGGAGTAGGCGTCCTTCATGATGAACTCGCGCCCGCGCATCACGCCGAAGCGCGGCCGGATCTCGTCACGGAACTTGGTCTGGATCTGGTAGAAGTTCACCGGGAGCTGGCGATAGGTGCGCAGCTCGCGCCGGGCGATGTCGGTGATGACTTCCTCGTGCGTCGGGCCGTAGACGAAGGCGCGGTCGTGCCGGTCCTTCAGGCGCAACAGCTCCGGGCCGTACTGCTCCCAGCGTCCCGACTCCTGCCACAGCTCCGCCGGCTGGATGGTCGGCATCAGCACCTCGAGCCCTCCGGCGCGGTCCATCTCCTCGCGGATGATGGTCTCGACCTTGCGCAGCACGCGCAGGCCGATCGGGAGCCAGCTGTATTGACCCGCGGCGAGGCGTCGGATCAGGCCGGCCCGCACCATCAGCTGGTGGCTGACGACCTCGGCTTCGGCGGGAACTTCCTTGAGGGTGACGATCGGCAGCTGGCTCAGACGCATCGGAGATCTTTTGTGGCGCCGCGGGCGGCGTGGCTGATAATGATATTGGTCGCCCCACGCTGCGCGAGGGGGCAACGGCGGCTATGGTAACCGGTTGTGCCCTCAACAGCCCGCACCCTATGATCCCCGCCCGATGGATGAGCAGAACAATCGCCTGCCCCTGCGCCGCGGGATCTACCTGCTGCCGAACCTGCTCACCACCGGTGCGCTGTTCGCCGGTTTCTACGCGATCATCGCGGCGATCGACGGCAATTTCGAGCGCGCCGGCGTGGCCGTGTTCGTCGCAATGATCTTCGACGGTCTCGACGGGCGCGTGGCGCGCCTGACCAGTACCGAGAGCGCGTTCGGCAAGGAATACGACAGCCTTTCCGACATGGTGTCGTTCGGCCTCGCGCCGGCGATCGTTTCATACCAGTGGGGCGTGGCTCGCATCGCCGAGTACGGCCCGGTGTGGGCTCGCATCGGCTGGCTCGCCGCTTTCTTCTTCGCAGTCGCCGCCGCCCTCAGGCTCGCCCGCTTCAACACGCGCGCGGCGGCGGACAAGCGCTACTTCGAGGGTCTGCCGAGCCCGTCCGCCGCGGCGATCGTGGCGGCGTTCGTGTGGTTCTCGAGCAGCTGGCGCGAACCCGGCCTCACTGGCCTCATCGTCGCATTCGCGGTGACGGCGCTCGCCGGCGCGCTCATGGTGAGCCGCTTCAACTACGACAGTTTCAAGCAGGTGAATCTCGGCGGCCGGGTGCCGTTCGCCTACATTGCGATCGTTCCCCTGGGGTACGCGCTGATCGCGTTCCATCCCCCTGTCGTGCTCTTCATCCTGTTCAGCGCGTACGCGCTGTCGGGTCCCACGGTCTGGCTGTACCGGCGCCTGCGGCGCCGTCAGCGCGGGCCGGATGGAGGCGGCGCACCGGCCGCCGGTGCGCCGGGTCCGGTGGCGACCGATCCGGACGATCTCAAGCGCGACGTGCCATGAGCGACACACGCACCGACTACCTGACCCAGCTCGGCGTGGACATCTACGTCCGACGCGGGCCCACGCCTGCAAGCGCACGGCCCGCTGTCGAGCCCGACCGCGTTCCCGCAGGCGAGACCGCGCTGCTGGACTGGGCCACGCTGCGATCGACGGTTGCCGGTTGCACGCTCTGCGGCCTGCATTCCACACGCACACAGACGGTCTTCGGCGTGGGCGATCCGAACGCGCAGTGGCT
>DASTQG010000157.1:0-4626 GCA_035761885.1 Steroidobacteraceae bacterium
CGCCGATGCCGGTTGCCTGCGACAGGCGGCGCTCGGCGTACCCGGTGAGCACGCCGAAGCCCTTGATCGGCTCGTTGAAGATCGAGTTCACCGCGGCGCGCATCTCCGAGAGCGACGCGCCCAGCCCCTTCAGCCCGGACAGCGCCACGTACAGGCGCAGGATCTCGTTGGTGCCCTCGAAGATCGGCAGGATGCGCGCGTCGCGCGCGATCTGCTCGTAGGGAAACTCGCGCATGAAGCCGTTGCCGGCCGCGATCTGCAGCGCCTCGTAGGCGGCGCGTTGCATCGCCTCGCTCGCGAACACCTTGCTCATCGCGGCCTCGGCCGAGTAGTCCTCGGCACCCGAGTCGATGTAGTGCGCGACCATCCAGACCGCGCTCTCGGCGGCGAAGCAGTCGATGCTCATCTGCGCGATCTTCTCGCGCACCAGGCCGTACTCCGCGATGGCCTTGCCGAACTGCTTGCGCTCCTGTGCCTGCCGCGTGGCGAGCCGGATCAGCGATTTCATGCCGCCGACCGCGCCGCCGCCCAGGCCCGTGCGGCCGTTGTTGAGGATGCCCATCGCGATCTTGAAGCCCTTGCCCACCTCGCCGAGCACGTTCTCACGCGGCACGCGCACGTCGACGAACGCAACTGTCGTGGTGGAGGAAGCACGGATGCCCATCTTGTCCTCGTGCGGCCCGTGGCTCACTCCCGGCCAGGCGGCTTCCACGATGAACGCGCTGACCTTGCCTTCCGGCGTATCGGTGCGCGCGAACACGGTGTACAGGCCCGCGATCCCGCCGTTGGTGATCCAGATCTTCTCGCCGTTGAGCGTCCAGCTGCCGTCCGCGTTGCGCTTCGCGGCGGTGCGGATCGAGGCCGCGTCGGAGCCCGCGCCGGACTCGGTGAGACAGAAGGCGGCGATCAGCTCACCGCTCGCGAGTCGCGGCAGGTAGCGCGCTTTCTGCTCCTCGTTGCCGTACAGCAGGATGCCTTTCATGCCGATGGAGCTGTGTGCGCCGATCGTCAGCGACACCGAGCTGTCGTGGCTGCTGGTCTGCGACAGCACGCGCGCGTAGCCCGCATTCGAGAGCGCAAGGCCGCCGTGCTCCTCCGGAATGATCAGGCCGAACAGCCCGAGCTCGCGCAGCGCCTGCAGGAAATCCTCGGGCTGGTGCGCCTCGCGATCCCACTCGCGGAACAGCTCGCGCTTGTCCTCCAGGAACCGGTCGATCGACTCGACGATGTCGCCGAGCATTTCGCGGTCGCGGCTGCTGATCGTCGGATACGGGAACAGGTTCTCTTCCAGGATTTCGCCGAACAGCAGGTTCTTGGCCACGCTCTGCGTGAGGTTCATGTCTCGCTCCTTAGCTGTGCACGGCGCGCGGCGCCCGCCAGCAACCGCCCGGTCTCCACGATGGCGCGCGTGTGCTCGCCCGCGCCGATGGATCCGCCTTCGTCGAAGGCTTCGACGCGAAAGCGGTGCAGCTTGCCTTCGCGTCCCGCGTATTGTGCTACAGCCCGGACGCGCTGGCCGAGCGCCGTGGCGGCGACGTGCCTGATCTCGACGGCGACACCGACTGAAAGCTCGCCCTCCTTGAGGAGGGGCTTCATCGCACGTGCCGCGGCCAATTCCATGAGAGCCACCATGCGCGAGGTCGCGAACACCGCGGGGAATTCGTCCTCGCTCGTGAGGCGCAGGGCCTCGGCGGTATCGCTCGGCTGTACGACGAGGCTGGCTTCGGCGCACGCCCCGGCCGGCAACGAAGCAATCGCGGGGTCGCTCATGACGGTCCTCCGGTTTTCGGGTGAGGACACAGTAAGAGGGAGGGCGGAGCGAGTCGTCAGGAAACGGTCGGACTTCGGTCAAGCAAAAGGGGACATTCACATTTTCGCCGGGGACTGTCCCTCATTTCCGTTTCGGAAATGGGGACTGTCCCCTTTTCGAAAATGTGAATGTCCCCTTTTCCCTCAGGGCGAGGGGGCTGTTGTGCTTTCCGCGTGCCCGACGCAGCCGCGCGCCACCCCTTCGCGGATGACTTCCGCCAGCCGGCGCTCGTCGCGGCTCGCGTAGTCGCGATTCGCGAGCACCAGGTACAGGTCCGCAAATCGCTCGCCACCCTCGCCCATCGGCAAGGCCTTGAGCGTGCCCTCCTCCAGCTCGGCGCGAATCGCATCCTGCGAGTACCACGCGAACCCCACACCCATGGAGGCCGCGCGGATCGAAGTCGCCTTGTTGCTCACCGTCCAGCGCAGCTCGGTCTCGATCGATTCCACGTCGCGCGTGCGCTGCGTGCCGGTGTCGCGGATCACCAGGTGCCGATGGCGTCGCAGGTCCGCGTAGGTGAGCGGGCGGCCCAGCCGGTGCAGCGGATGATCGGGATGCGCGGCGGCGACGAAACGCATGCGCATCAGGAAATCCCCCGCAATGCCGCCAGGCAGGCTGGAACAGATCGCCAGGTCGACACGCCGCTGCACGAGCATCTCCTTCGTGCCATCGAGCACCGTCTCGTAGAGCTCGATGTGAGTCTGTGGGCGCTCTTCGGCGAAACGTGCGAGGCACTCGAGCAGCAGCCAGGTGGGAAAGATGATCTCCACCGCCAGGCTGAGCACCGGTTTCCAGTCCGCCGCCATCGACCGCGCGCCCTGCTCGAGCAGCGCCGCGTCTTCGACGAGCTGACGCGCGCGCCGATACAGAACCTGCCCGGGGTCGGTGAGCACGGCCTTGCGGCCCTTGATCTCGAAGATCTTGACGCCCAGCTGTGCTTCGATCTTCTGCACGGCCCAGGTCACCGTGGACTGCGATTTGTGCAGCGACTCGGCGGCCTGGGCGTAGCCACCTGCATCCACCACGGCTACGAGCGCTCGCCACTGTTCGAGCCCGATTCGAGGGGTCATCTATCTACCCAATAGATCAATAGATGCGAATTATTCGCCTTTTTTATCGATCCAGTAAACCTCAGCATGCCTCCCACGGAAATCGACAGGGAGACGGCCATGCGAACCATCCTGCAGATCAACACCAGCCTGTTCGGCGACGGCGGCCAGTCCAGCCAGCTCGCGACGCGATTCGCTTCCGGGCTCGCCGCGCGCACCGGCGCCGAGCTGATCGTGCGTGACTTTGCCCGCGACCCGGTGCCGCACCTCGACGCGCAGCGGTTCGGTGCTTTCGTGGCCAAGCCGCAGGAGCGCACATCCGAGCAGAACGCGGCAGTCGCGTATTCGGACCTGCTCATCGACGAGCTGCGCCGCGCCGACACGATCGTGCTGGGCCTGCCGTTCTACAACTTCGGCGTGCCCTCCACGCTCAAGGCCTATTTCGACCACGTGGCGCGCGCGGGTGTCACCTTCCGCTACACGGCAACGGGGCCGGAAGGTCTGCTCAAGGGCAAGCGCGTCTACGTGTTCGCGACGCGCGGCGGTAATTACGTCGGCACGCCGCTCGACACGCAGACCTCCTACGTGCGCGACTTTCTGGCGTTCCTCGGCCTGAGCGACATCCAGTTCGTCTATGCTGAGGGCCTTGGAATCAGCGAGGCGAGCCGCCAGATCGCGCTGGATCACGCGCGCAACGCGGTCGACGCCCTGGTGCACGCCGCCACGCGCACCGAACGAGAGGCAGCCTGACATGGCCCCACGCAACCTGGAACGAATCATCGAATCCGTGCCCACCTCGGACGGCGCGGGCGTGAAGCTGCGCCGCAGCCTCGGCCGCGCCGACGGCCTGCGCCTGGATCCTTTCCTCATGCTCGACGAGTTCTCATCGGAAAGCGCGGATGACTACATCGCCGGCTTCCCGGCGCATCCGCATCGCGGCTTCGAGACCGTCACGTACATGCTCGACGGCCACATGCGCCACCAGGATCACCTGGGCAACACCGGCGACCTGACACCCGGCAGCGTGCAGTGGATGACCGCGGGCCGCGGCATCATCCATTCCGAGATGCCGCAGCAGGAGCAGGGCCGCATGCGCGGCTTTCAGCTCTGGATCAACCTGCCGGCGAGCGAAAAGATGAAGCCCGCGAGCTACCGCGACATCCCGCCCGCACAGATTCCGGCGGTATCGCTTCCGGGCGGTGCGCGCGTGAAGGTCATCGCCGGCACGCTGGCCGCCGAGGGCGCATCCACGCCGGGTCCGATCCAGGGCCTGTCGACGGAGCCGATCTATTTCGATGTACAGCTGCCGGCGGGCGCGGAGTTCAGCCATCCGATCGCGGCAGGCCACAACGCGTTCGTCTACACGTACGAGGGCGCCGTGAGCATCGGCGCGCCCGGCGCGGAGAAGCCGCTGCGGCCGCACTCGGCGGGCGTGCTGGGCACCGGCGACGAAGTGCGCATCGTTGCACGCGAGCCGGCGCGTGTCCTGCTGCTCGCGGGCCGCCCCTTGCGTGAGCCCGTGGTGCAGTACGGGCCGTTCGTCATGAACACGCGCGAAGAAATCGAGCAGGCTCTGCGCGACCTTCGCGACGGCACACTCACCCGCTCGGCAGCCTGAGGGATCTCCCGTGGCCGACCTGCAACGCGATCATCGCTGGGTACGCGGCACGATCGCCTACACCAGCAACCAGCCCGAGCGCCTGGGGCAGGAACGCGGGCGCGAGTATTTCCGCATCGACACGCATGCCGACGGCAGTCGCACGGCGG
>DASTQG010000158.1:0-7146 GCA_035761885.1 Steroidobacteraceae bacterium
GACCCCGACGGAGGCGGGCCGTACCGGGCCCTCTTCGTCGAACGTCCCCCGGAGTCCGCCTCCGAGCCGACCGCCGAGGACCTCCGGCAAGCGCTCATCGGCACCTACGGGACCGACTACGGGGCGCGGGCGACCTGGATCTCCCGGTTCACGGACATGACGCGGCAGGCAGCGACGTACCGTGACAGGCGAGTCCTGCTTGCCGGTGACGCCGCCCACGTTCATCCCCCGGACGGCGCACAGGGTCTGCAGATGGGAGTGCAGGATGCGGTGAACCTCGGCTGGAAGCTGGCCCAGGTGGTCCACCGCACTTCTCCAGACAGCCTCCTGGACACGTACCACGCAGAGCGGCATCCGGTCGCCGCCCGCGTGCTGCGTACCACGATGGCGCACGTCGCCCTACGCCGCCAGGACGCGCGTACGGTGGCCTTGCGCGACACCATCGCCGACCTGCTCAGGTCGGACGAGGCTCGCAGACGCTTCGCAGCGATGATGTTCGGCCTGGACATTCACTACGACCTCGGCCCCTCCGACGGCGACGAGCGACACCCGCTGTTGGGGCGCCGCATGCCCGACCTCGACCTGATCACAGCCAGCGGGCCGCTGCGATTCTTCACCCTGCTGCACGGTGCCCGGCCGGTACTCCTCAACCTGCGTGAGCGCGGCGGCTTCGACCCCAGTCCCTGGGCAGGTCGCATTCAGTCCATCGCCGCCAGGTACGTCGGTCCGTGGGAGCTTCCGGCACTCGGGCCTGTCCCTGCCCCAGCGGCGGTGTTGGTGCGGCCCGACGGGTACGTGGCGTGGGTGGGAGAACTGACTCAGCCAGGACTTGCCGACGCGCTGACCGCCTGGTTCGGATCGCCTGCTGCCTAGCCTTCGAGTTGTGCCCAGCGGGCGTAGGCGGCTTCGATCCGACGAGTCAGATCTTCGAGCTTCTGGAGCGCAGGGCCGACTTCCTCGTACGAGCGCGCATAGAACCCGGGATCGTTCACTTCAGCTTCCACCGCCGCCTTCTCGGACTCGAGCGACTCGAGCAGCGCGGGCAGCGCATCGAGCTCACGTTGGTCCTTGTAGCTTCTGCGCCCCGCCCTGGTCGGTGACGCGCGTACCTCCGCACGCTGCGGCACGCGCACAGGTGCGGCTGGTTTGCGCGATGCCTCCTGCTGCGCGCGGGCATCGCGATACCGCGCCCAGTCCGAGTAGCCGCCCACGAATTCGCGCACGTGGCCTTCGCCCTCGAGCACCAGGAGGCTGGTCACCACGCGATCGAGAAATGCCCGGTCGTGGCTGACCAGGAGCAACGTGCCCGGGAATCCCGCCACCAGCTCCTCCAGCAGCTCGAGCGTGTCGATGTCGAGGTCGTTGGTAGGCTCGTCGAGCACCAGCAGGTTCGCCGGCCGCGCAAACAGCCGCGCCAGCACGAGGCGGTTGCGTTCCCCGCCCGACAACGCGGAAGCCGGCGTGCGCAGCTGGTCGGAGCGGAACAGGAAATCCTGCAGGTAGCCCACGATGTGGCGGCGCTCGCCGCCGACGCTCACGTACTCGCTGCCGCCGCCCACGTTGTCGATCAGCGAAGCGTCCAGGCGCAACTGCTCCCTTTGCTGATCGTAGTACGCCACTTCCAGTCTGGTGCCGCGACGCACGCTGCCCGAAGTGGGCTCGATCTCGCCGAGCAGCAGGCGGATCAGCGTGCTCTTGCCCGCACCGTTCGGCCCGACGATGCCGACGCGCTCGCCGCGCATGATGCGCAGCGAAACCTCACGCAGCACCGCGCGACCGTCGAACGCGACGCTCGCGGCTTCGAGCTCGAAGACCTTGCGCCCGGATTCCCCCGCCTCCTGCACCGTCAGATCCACTTGCCCGATGCGCTCGCGACGCTCCCTGCGTTCCTCGCGCAGCGCGTACAGAGCCCGCACCCGGCCTTCGTTGCGCGTGCGCCGTGCTTCGATCCCCTTGCGGATCCAGACTTCTTCCTGCGCGAGCTTCTTGTCGAACAGCTCGTTGCGCTGGCGCTCGATCTCGAGCTGCTGCGCTTTCTTCACGGCGAACTCGTCGTAGTTGCCGGGCCACGAGCTGAGCACACCGCGGTCCAGCTCCACCACGCGCGTCGCGAGGCGATTCACGAAGGTGCGGTCGTGGCTGACGAACAGGAGCGCGCCCGTGAATTCGAGCAGGAAGGATTCGAGCCACTCGATCGCCTCGATGTCCAGATGGTTGGTGGGCTCGTCGAGCAGCAAGGCATCGGGAGCGCACACCAGCGCGCGCGCGAGCAGCGTACGCCGTCGCCAGCCGCCCGAGAGCTGCTCGAAACGCGCATCGCCTTCGAGCTGCAGGCGCGACAACACGTGCGCGACGCGCTGTTCGATGTGCCAGCCATCGCCAGCATCGAGCAGGCGATGCAGCTCATCCATGCGGCGAGCGCGTCCCGCGTCCGGCGCCGGACCTGCATCGGCGAGCGCTGAGGCCAGCGCGTTGTACTCATCGCGCGCATCGAGCAACTCGCGCAGCCCCGAAGTCACGACGTCGCGCACGTATTCGGCATCCGCGGTGGCGATGTCCTGGGCGAGGTGCGCGATGCGGGCACCCGGACGCGTCCACACGGTTCCGCGATCCGGCTGCGAAAGGCCCGCCGCCAGTCTCAGGAGCGAGGATTTGCCCTCGCCGTTGCGTCCGACGACGCACACGCGCTCCGCCGCCTGCACTTGCAGATCGACGCCGTCCAGGAGCGGCCGCGAGCCGTAGGCGAGGGAAACGTCGTCGAAACGGATCAGCACATACTAGCGTCGCGCGGCACGCGCGCGGCGCGACGCCGATTGCCGCGCGGGAGCCGCCGGCTTGCGATCGGCAGCGACGATTGGCGCGCGAACGGCGGGAGTCGCCGCACGCGGTCCTGCGGCCGGCGCACGCGCAGCCGCGGCCGGCGCCGATTGCGCCTGCCGTTCTATGAACATCTGCGGCGTGATGAAATCGCGCCCCGCCGCGCGCAGCCAGTCGAGGAACAGCGCGATCTTGGGCATCGCCAGGTACTGCTTCGGACAGACGAAGTGATACGACCAGCGATACGGCAGCACGCGCGGACTGGCCAGCTGGAGCTTGCCCGCCAGCAGATCCTGCGCGGCCAGGCTCCAGCGCACGAGCGCGAAGCCGAGCCCCTGTTCCGCGGCCATCAACACGCTGACCGAGTCGTCGAGCACCGACCCGCGCACCGGGTTGGGCTTGCGACCGCCGACTTCCAGCCAGTGAATCCACGGCTCGTCCGCGCCCTGCAGCAGGGGGAAATTCTCCGGCTCCTCGGCCTCGTGCAGCGGCCCGTGCCTGGCGATCAGCTCGGGCGCTGCGACCGCCACGAGCCATTCGTCCATGAGCTTCTCGCTGTGCACGCCCTTGTAGTTGCCGGCGCCGAGCCGGATGGCGGCGTGAAAATCGGTGCGCGTGAAGTCCACCTGCTCGCGCGCGGTGTGGATGCGCAGCTCCACGTCGGGATGTTTCGCACGCAGCTCCGGCATGCGCGGCAGGAGCCACTTCTGCAGGTACGAGGCGAGCATGCTGATGTTCAGCGGTCCGCCGCGCCGATCCTGCTTGAGCTGGTTCAATGCCGCTTCCAGCTCGTCGAGGCCGCGCCGCACGCCCGGCAGGAGGTGCTCGCCCTCCGGCGTGAGCTCCACCTTGCGCCCGCTGCGTCGGAACAGGGGCACCTGCAGGTAATCCTCCAGCGTGCGGATCTGCATGCTCACGGCCGCCGGCGTCACGTGCAGCGCCTCCGCGGCGTCCGCGAAACTCAGGCGCGCGGCCACTGCCTCGAAGACCCGCAGCGCGTTCAGAGGGAGCCGGTCATAGGCGCCGTTCACGTGTGCAACTCCGCGAAAAACAAGGCTCGAAGCACTTCAGGTTCCCTTAACGATCCATCAAGCATTGCGTTTGCTGGCTTGCCGCGAATGTCGACAATGGCCCCACTGTTCGAGAGTAGATGAAACGGTCCCTCACCGGATCGAAGGTGGGCACATGAGCGACGTCGAAAAGATTCGCGCGGCGAGTTTCCTGTCGATCATCACGATCGCGCTGGTGATGCTCGTGGCGTTGCAGGAGCGCGATGCCCGGCTTGCGGCACCCGCGCGCGAGACGATCGAACTGTGCGCCATCACCAAGGGTGCATTGTGCCACGATGCGACCGATTCGGCCGAACGCGTCGTCCGGGAACGGGCGCCCGTGGAGCTGGGCCAGATGCTGGTGGTCGCCAAACCGCTGCGGCGCCAGCTCGTGGCAGCGGTCGATCCGGCCACGATCCAGGCAGCGCACGTCGTCGAGCTCTGAAGCCAGCCGTTCACGAAGGCAGGGGGACTCAGGTAATGGGTACGCTGACGTTGTACGACTACCTGCCTTCGGGCAACGGCTACAAGGTGCGCCTGGTGCTCAAGCAGCTCGGCATTGCGTACCGGCTGGTCGAGCTCGACATCAAGCGCGGCGAAACACGCACACCGGAGTTCCTGGCGAAGAACGCCAACGGGCGCATCCCGCTCCTCGAGATCCCCGCCGAGAGCGGTGGTGCGCCCGTCTATCTCGCCGAAAGCCACGCGATCATTTCCTATCTCGCGGAGGGCTCGAAACTGGTGCCGACCGACCGGCTCGACCGCGCCCGCATGTGGCAGTGGCTGTGCTTCGAGCAGTACAACCTGGAGCCGAACCTCGGCACGGTGCGTTTCTGGCTCACCTCGCTGCGCAAGACTCCCGAAGAGCTCGGCGAGAAGCTCACCGAGAAAGTCGACAAAGGCCACCAGGCGCTCGCCGTGCTCGAACGGGGGCTGACGGGCCGTCGGTTCCTAGTGGGCGAGCGGTACTCGCTGGCCGATATCGGCCTGTACGCCTACACGCATGTGGCGCCCGAGGGCGGTTTTGCGCTCGACGCGTATCCGAACGTACGCGCCTGGATCGCCCGGGTCGCCTCGCAACCCGGGTACGAGCCCATCACGGCCGCGTAGCCGGTTCGAAAGACCTCAGTTGAGCCTGATGAGCGCAGGCGGTAGCCTCTCCGGCCGGTGCGGCGCTCGTGCGCCGGCGGCCCGTAAGGCTCCCCTCGAATGGATGTGTTCACCACTGCGCGTGCGCGTGCGCGCACCCTCTGCGCATTTCTCGTAGTCGCCGTTTGCACGGCGTGCGGCGGTTCGGACCGCATCGAGCCCGGCTTGTATCGGGCAGCGCTCGAGCTGCCCGGCGGCGAGGCCCCGTTCGGCCTGGAGCTCGAGCGGCGCAATGAAGGCTGGGTCGCGTACCTGATCAACGGCCCCCAGCGCGTCGAAGTCACCCAGGTGACCGTCAAGGGTCGGCGGCTCTCGATGAGCTTTCCCGGCTACGTCAACACGCTCGAAGCGAAGGTCGACGACGGCGAGCTCGAAGGCGAGGTCGTGCTCGTGGGGCACGACGCCGTCGAGCACCGGATTGCGTTCACCGCGACGCCCGGGCAGACCCATCGCTTCTCCGCCGAGCCGCACACGGACAACGCCGACCTTTCCGGACGCTGGGCGGTCGAGTTCGTCGATCGCGAGAAGAACGCGAAGACGCCGGCGATCGGCGAGTTCCGCCAGCAGTTTCACGAGGTCACGGGAACGTTTCTAACGCCCGCGGGCGACACTGGCTACCTCGCCGGAGAAGTACGCGACGAAGAGCTGCAGCTCTCCACGTTCGATGGCGGCCGCGCCTATCTCTTCAAGGCGCGTCTGTTGCCCGACGGCAAGCTGCAAGGCACGTGGTGGTCGAGCCTGGCGCCGCCGCAGGAATTCGGCGCGCGGCGCGACGAGGCGGCCGAGCTGGCCGATCCCGACAAGGTCGTCGCCATCCGCGACGACACCTGGCCCATCGGTTTCACGTTCGCCGACGAAGCGGGTCGCGCGGTATCGTTTGCCGATACGCGCTATCGTGGCAAGGTCGTCATCGTCACGCTGAACGGGAGCTGGTGCCCCAACAGCCACGATGCGGTCGCGTTCCTCGCGCCGTTCTACAAGGAACAGCGCGCGCGCGGCGTGGAAGTCGTCGCGCTGATGTTCGAGCACTATCCCGATCCGGAGCGCGCCGCCGGAGCCGTGAAGGCCCTGCGCGCCGAGTACCACGTGGACTTTCCGACGCTGCTGGCGGGCATTTCGGACACGGGGCGGGCGGCGCAGGTGCTGCCGCAGCTCAGCGGCGTGCACGCGTTCCCGACGCTGCTGTTCGTTGATCGCAGGGGCCGCGTGCGTCGCATCTATACGGGATTTGCCGGGCCCGCGACGGGCGAGCGCCACGAGCGGATGACCCAGAGCTTCGCCGCCACGGTGGACGCGCTGGTCGAAGAGAAACTGTAAGGACAAACGCTGGGGATGCCGACCATGTGGAAGATCCAGGAACTGAAGACGACACCGAGCCTGGACCTGTTCAGCCAGCTCGTGGAACTGCTGCAGGACGCCGTCGACAGCGGCGCATCCGTGGGATTCCTTGCGCCGCTCTCCACGGCCGAAGCGCGCAACTACTGGATGGCCTCGCTCGAGGAGGTGGCCCGCGGCGAGCGGGTGGTACTGCTCGCGCTGGAGAACAACGCGCTCATCGGCTGCGTGCAGCTGCACCTGTCGACGCGTGCCAATGCGCGGCACCGCGCCGACGTGCAGAAGCTCGTGGTGCACACCCAGGCGCAGGGCAAGGGGCTCGGGCGCACCCTGCTCGATGCGATCGAGAAGGTTGCCGAGCAGAAAGGCCGCTCGCTGCTGCTCGCGGATGCGCGGCAGGGTGCCCCGGGTGAGAGGCTGTTCAAGAGCGCCGGCTACAGCCCGCTCGGGGCGATTCCGCGCTTCCAGCGTGGGCCGGACGGCGACTTCGATTCCACCGTCATCTTTTATCGTGACCTGAGCGCGCAGGCCGTGCAGGGCGCCGGCGGCGCGGCGGCGGCCAAGCGGCGCGGGTGAAGGGGAACGCGGCATGCCTTCCTTCGACGTCGTCTCCGAGCTCAACCGCCAGGAAGTGATCAATGCGGTCGACCAGGCGAACCGCGAGCTGGAACAGCGCTTCGACTTTCGCGGCACCGATGCGAAGTTCGAGCTGGAGGAGCTGGTGGTGAAGCTCACCGCGCCCGCGGATTTTCAGCTCAAGCAGATGCTCGAGATCCTCAAGCTCAGGCTGACCAAG
>DASTQG010000159.1:0-7398 GCA_035761885.1 Steroidobacteraceae bacterium
TCAACGCGCGTGCGCGCGAGCAGTTCAGCGCGTATTTCCAGCGTCCCGACACGTTCTCGCTCGGCGTATGCAACGGCTGCCAGATGTTCGCCGCGTTGCGCGAGCTGGTTCCGGGCACCGAGCATTGGCCGGTGTTCGTGCGCAATCGCTCAGAGCAGTACGAAGCGCGCCTGTCGCTCGTGCAGGTGACCGATTCCCCGTCGGTGCTCTTCAGCGGCATGCAGGGTTCGATCCTGCCGATCGCTGTGGCACATGGAGAGGGGCGTGCAGAGTTCGCATCGCCCGAGGTGCTGGAGCGCTGCTCGAGCGCTGGGCTGGTGGCGCTGCGCTACGTGGACACGCGCGGGCGCGTGACGCAGCGCTACCCGGACAATCCCAACGGCTCCCCGCTCGGCATCGCGGCGCTGTCGAACGCCGACGGGCGGGTGACCGTGACCATGCCGCATCCCGAGCGCGTCTTCCGCAACATCCAGAATTCCTGGTACCCGGACGGTGCGGGCGAGGACAGTGGCTGGATGCGCCTGTTCCGCAACGCCCGCGTCTGGGTCGGTTGAGAGCGCTGCCGCCCGTCAGACGGGCGGCACCTCCAGCGAGGTGGTCATGAATACACGAGTTCGAGAGGTCGAGCTGCACGCGCCGCGCGGTCCGAAGCTCAGCTGCAAGGGCTGGGTGCAGGAAGCCGCGCTGCGGATGATCCACAACAACCTCGACCCGGCGGTGGCGGAGAATCCGCGCGAGCTGGTGGTCTACGGCGGTATCGGCCGCGCGGCGCGCGACTGGGAGTGCTTCGACGCGATCGTCAACGCTCTGAAGCGCCTCGGCGACGACGAAACTCTGCTGATCCAGTCCGGCAAACCCGTCGGCATCTTTCGCACCCACGCCGCCGCGCCGCGCGTACTGCTCGCCAATTCCAACCTGGTCGGCAACTGGGCCAACTGGGATCACTTCTTCGAGCTCGATCGCAAGGGTCTGATGATGTTCGGGCAGATGACGGCGGGCTCGTGGATCTACATCGGCTCGCAGGGGATCGTGCAGGGAACGTACGAGACGTTCGCCGAGGCGGTGCGTCAACACTACGAAGGCCAGGCCGCGGGCAAGTGGCTGCTCACTGGCGGGCTCGGCGGCATGGGCGGCGCGCAGCCGCTCGCGGCGAGCTTCGCGGGACTGTCCAGCCTCAACGTGGAGATCGACCCGCGGCGCATCGACATGCGCCTGAAGACCGGCTACCTGGATGTGCGCGCCGACACGCTCGAGCAGGCGCTCGCCGCCATCGAGGATGCGTCTCGCAACCGCAAGGTCGTGTCGGTCGGCCTGCTCGGGAATGCGGCGGACATCTTTCCGCGCATCCTCGCAGGCAAGCAACAGCCGCATCTCGTCACCGATCAGACCTCGGCGCACGATCCGCTCAACGGTTACATCCCCCTCGGGCTCACGCTCGAGCAGGCGGCGGAGCTGCGGCGCAACGATCCCGCGACGTACGTGAAGCGCTCGAAGGAATCGATGGCGGTGCAGGTGCGCGCGATGCTGGGATTCCACGCACGCGGCATCCCCACGTTCGACTATGGCAACAACATACGTGCCATGGCACGCGATGCCGGCGTCAGCAACGCGTTCGACTTCCAGGGCTTCGTGCCGCTCTACATCCGGCCGCTGTTCTGCGAAGGGATGGGGCCGTTCCGTTGGGTGGCGCTGTCGGGCAATCCCGAAGACATCGCGAAGACCGACGCGAAAGCGCGCGAGCTGTTTCCGCACAAGAAGGACCTGTTGCGCTGGCTCGATCACGCGAGCGCGCGCATCCAGTTCCAGGGTCTGCCGGCGCGCATCTGCTGGCTCGGCTACAAGGAGCGGCACCTGCTCGGCCTCGCCTTCAACGAGATGGTGCGCAAGGGCGAGCTGGAAGCGCCGATCGTGATCGGCCGCGATCACCTCGACGCGGGTTCAGTGGCCTCGCCGTATCGCGAGACGGAAGGCATGCGCGACGGCACCGATGCGGTTGCGGACTGGCCCGTGCTCAATGCGCTTCTCAACACCGCGAGCGGTGCGTCGTGGGTGAGTTTTCACCACGGCGGCGGCGTCGGCATGGGCTACTCACTGCACGCGGGTGTCGTGATCGTGGCTGACGGATCCGAGCGGGCGAAGGCCGCGCTCGAGCGCGTGCTCACGAACGATCCGGGCACCGGCGTGATGCGACACGCGGACGCGGGCTACGAGCGCGCGATCGAAGTGGCGAAGGAACGCGGCCTGGATCTGCCGATGATCTGACACACAGGTACCGGACTTCGCAATGTTGCAATTCTCGGGCGCTGCGACTCCCGAGAATTGCAACATTGCAAAGTCCGGTACCTGATCTCAGGCGCGGAAGTTCTGCAGCGCGGTGACGGTGGGATCGTCTTCGTCGAGGAAGTAGCGGCGCACCATCATCGCCTGCTGCAGGCGGCCCTTGCGCACGTACGCCTGGTGCAGGAGGTCCTTGAACACTTCCAGCATCACGCCCGCCTGGTAGGGGTCGAGGTGCGGGATGGCGACGCGGTCCTCGTGCTCGAAGATCACGCGCTTGATCACGCCGAATGTCTCGGCGTCGATCTCGGCCATGTCGCGGATCTCGTTCAGCTCGTCGAACAGCTTGAGCTTGCCGCCTTCGCCGAGATCGCCGAAGACGGTCTGCGCCGTGCGACGGCACATCGAGGCGAACGCGTTGTAGCAACCCGCGCTGTACACGGCGAGCGCTTCCTTGAACAGCAGCTCCGCCTCTTCCGGCAGGTGCGTGAACGTGAACTTCTCGCGCGCATGCTCCAGCTCGATGAACGTGCTGGTGAGCTCGACGCGGTTCGCGGCGTACATCTTGATCGCGAACTTGAGGAACACGGGCGAGTTGCACGAGTCGCAGCGGAACACCAGGCCAGCGTGCTTCGGGCGCATGGCGATCAGCAGGTCGTACTGCGGAACGGCGAGCGGGGTGATGTGCGCGAGAACCTGGCAGTGCGGGCAGGTGAGCGCGAGGTTCGCTTCCTGGTCGTGATGCAACCGGCTCTGGCTGTCGATGTAGACCGACATGTTCACATCCCCGCCGGCGTTCTTTGCGCCGGTGCGAGGCAGTGTAGCAGAACGTTCCTCAGGGAGCGGGCAGGAAACGGCGCAGCTCGCCCGCCTGCAGGAAACGCGCGAGCGCCGCGATGTCGCGATCGAGCCGGTGATCCTTGGGATCGAAGGACACGAGGCGGCGCACCGCCGCGTGAACCGCTTCCAGCGCGGGTGTGGAGCGCAGCGGACGGATGCAATCGATCGCGTGCGCCGCCGCAAGCAGCTCGATCGCCAGGATCCGCGCTGCGTTTTCACATATTCGCAGCAACTTGAACCCCGCCCACGGCGCCATGCTGACGTGATCCTCCTGGCCGGCAGATGTCGGAATCGTGTCGACACTCGCCGGGTGGGCGAGGGTCTTGTTCTCCGAGGCGAGCGCGGCGGCGGTGACGTGGGCGATCATGAAGCCCGATTCCACGCCCGGCTCGCTGGTGAGGAACATGTTGAGATTGGGGTTCACGCGCCGGTCGAGCAGGTCCGTGCGCCGCTCCGACATCGCGCCGAGGTCCGTCATGGCAATGGCGAGGAAGTCGCTGACGTAACCGAGCGGCGCGGCGTGGAAGTTGCCGCCGGACAGGATGTCTTCGCCGAAGATCAGCGGATTGTCGGAAACGCCGTTGCATTCGGCTTCCACCACCGCGCGCGCGTGCTCGATCGTGTCGGCGACCGCGCCGAACACCTGCGGCATGCAGCGCACCGCGTACGGATCCTGCACGCGATCGCAGTTCTCGTGGCTGCGATGGATCTCGCTGTCGGTCAGGAGCCGCCGGAACATCGAGGCCACCTGCGTCTGGCCGGGCAGGCCACGCGCTTCGTGGATGCGGGCATCGAACGGCGTATAGCTGCCCGCGAGCGCCTCGGTGGTGAGCGCGCCGATCACGACCGCGCTCTCCAGCAGATTCTGCGCCTGCAAGGCGCCTTCCGCGGCGAGCGCAGTGCTCAACTGCGTGCCGTTGAGGAGCGCGAGCCCTTCCTTGGCTTCCAGCGTGAGCGGCTGAATGCCGGCGGCCGTCGGCACCTCTGCGCCGGCGAGAGAACGCTCACCCTGCTTCGCCTCGCCCTCGCCGATCAGCGCGAGCGTGAGATGGGCGAGCGGGGCGAGGTCACCGGAGGCGCCGACCGAGCCGCGACCGGGAATCACCGGCAGCACGTCGTGATTCAAGAGCGCGAGCAGCGCATCCAGCACGACAGGGCGGATGCCTGAACAGCCCAGGGCAAGACTGTTGGCCTTGAGCAGCAGCACGCGACGGGTAAGCGGCGCCGACAGCGGTTCGCCGACGCCGCAACTGTGGCTGCGCACCAGGTTCAGCTGCAGAGCCTTGACCTTGTCGGCGGGAATGTGCCGATTGGCAAACGCCCCGAACCCGGTGGTGATGCCGTAACTCACGCGGTTCTGCGCCACCGCCGCCGCGACTGTGTCGCTGCTCGCCTTGACGCGCGAGCGCGCCTGCGCGGCCAGCGTGATCTTCGGCCGATCGCGCTCGAAGCCCGCAAGCTTCGAGAGGGTCAGGTCGCGGCCGGTCAATTCCCAAGACATGTGGCTTGTCCTTCGATGTAGACGCTTTCGGGCGCAAGGCCCCCGAGCTGGTAGGCGAGGAATCCCGGCTCGGGAACGTTCCAGAGCGTGAAGTCCGCGCGTCGGCCCGGGACGAGCGCGCCGATGTCCTCGCGTCCGAGCGCGCGCGCCGCATTGTAGGTGATTCCGAGCAGCGCCTCCTCGGGCGTCACGCCGAAGAACGTCACCGCCATGTGAAGGTTCGTGAGCAGGCTGGGAATAGGCGAGGTGCCCGGATTCAGGTCGCTCGCAATCGCGAGCGGCACGCCGTGCTCGCGCAGCAACGCGATGGGAGGCTTGCGCGTTTCGCGCAGGAAATAGAACGCGCCGGGCAGGAGCACCGCGACCGTTCCGGCCTTCGCCATCGCGCGCGCGCCTTCTGCGTCGAGATACTCGAGATGATCGCACGACAGCGCGTCGAAGGAGGCTGCCAGGGCACTGGCACCCGTGAGCGAGAGCTGCTCGCAGTGACCTTTCACGCGCAAACCCAGCTCGCGCGCACGCTCGAACAGCCGGCGCGCATCCTCGACCGAGAAGGCGATGGATTCGATGAAGATGTCGACCGCCTCAGCGAGGCGCCGCTCGGCGATCAGCGGCAGAGCCTCGTCCACGAGCGTGCCGATGTACTGCTCACGCGTGACGCCGGGCGGCACCGAGTGCGCGCCGAGGAACGTCGGCACGATGCGCTGCGGGGTCTGCTCGGCCAGGTCGCGGATCGCCTCGAGCATCTTGATCTCGTGTTCCACGCTCAGGCCGTATCCGCTCTTGATCTCCACCGTCGTCACGCCCTCTGCTTCCAGTGCTGCGAGGCGCGGGCGCGTCTGTTCCACCAGTTGATCGCGCGAGGCCTCGCGTACGGCGCGCACGGTCGAGAGGATGCCGCCCCCGGATTGCGCGATCTCGGCATAGCTGGCGCCGGCGAGCTTGCGCAGGTGCTCGCTCATGCGATCGCCGGCGTAGAGGGCATGTGTATGACAGTCGATGAAGCCGGGCAGCACCACCCGGTCGCGCGCGTCCAGTTCCTCGTGCGCCGGCGAGTCGGGGCCGGCCGCGACGATGCGGCCCTGGCGCACGCCGAACGAGCGCGACGCGGAGCGTTGGGCGCTGCCCTCCATCGGATACAATCTGGCGTTGTCGACTCTCAGGTCCAGCACGGCCGTCCCCACAAAGGTTCGCGCAAGGGTATGCCCCGGCAGCTCACTTTTGAATACGCATTGCTGCCCGAGGGACTGCGGAGCAACTGCCGCCTGACCCTGGACGAGGCGGGGCGCATCGTGTCGATGGACTCGGCGCCCGCGGGCCGCCGCGACGGAGGCCTGGCCCTGCCGGGCATGCCCAACGCGCACAGTCATGCCTTCCAGCGCGCGGTCGTGGGCCGCGGGGAAGGCGCCTCACAGGACTCGTTCTGGACCTGGCGGGCGGTGATGTACCGCATCGCCAACGCCATCGACGCCGAGGACCTGCATGCCATCGCCCTGCGCGCGTTCACCGACATGCTGCGGGCCGGCTACACGAGCGTCGGCGAGTTTCACTACGTGCACCATCGACGGGATGGCGCGCGCACGAGCGAGATGGCGCTCGCGATACGCGAGGCCGCGCGCGATGCCGGCATACGGCTCGTGATGCTGCCGGTGTTGTATCAAAGAGGCGGATTCGGACGAGAGCCGGCGCCCGAGCAGATGCGCTTCGTGCATCGCACGCTCGAGGAATTCGGCGTGCTGCTGGAGGCGTTGAAGGGCGAGCCGTGTGGCATTGCGCCACATTCCCTGCGCGCCGTGCCGCTCGAAGTTCTGCCTGACCTCGTTGCCCTCACGGATCGCGTGCTGGGGCACGAAGCTCCGATCCACATCCACGTGAGCGAACAGGAGCGCGAAGTGCAGGAATGCCGTGCGACCCACGGCCGCCCGCCGATCCAGTGTCTGGCCGACACGGTGGACCTGGGCCCGCGCTTCAGCCTGGTGCACGCGACGCACGCGGAGCCGGCGGAGGTCGAGTTGATTCGCGCAAGCGAGGCCAATCTCGTGTTGTGTCCGATTACCGAAGCGTACCTGGGCGATGGCTTCTTTCCGCTCGAGTCGTTGCGCGAGGCGCGCTTCGCCATCGGCTCGGACAGCAACGTGCGCATCGATGCGATCGAGGAGCTGCGGCTCGCCGAGTATGGGCAGCGCCTGAAGCATCGTCGGCGTACGGCGCTTGCAAGTGCGGACGGGCTGGGTGAGTCGCTGTGGCGGCGCACCGCGCAGGTCGGCGCTCGCTCGCTCGCGTTGCCGGTCGGGGCGCTTGCGCCGGGGAACTACGCCGATCTCACCGTGCTCGATCTCGCCAATCCCCTGTTCGCCGGTCTGGATCCCGCGAACGTGCTCGATGCCTGGCTCACCGGTGGCGACGCCGCGCAGATCGAAGGCACGTACGTCGGAGGGCAGCGTCGCATCGATCGCGGCGAGCCGACGGGCGCGGCGGGCGTGCAGCGCTTCGGTGAGGTCATGCGCCGGATTCACTCGGAACAGCGGCGATGACCGACGCGCCGGCACTTTGGCGCTATCTGCCCAGCCGCAGCGAGGAGATCCCGCTGCTGGTCACGATTCCGCACACGGGCGTGCATGTGCCGCCGGATATCGCGGCGCACTTCGCGAGCCCCGAGATGGGCACGGGGACGATGGCGGACTGGCACCTGCACGAGCTGTATGCGTTCCTGCCGCAGCTGGGCATCGACGTGATCTACGCGACGCACCACCGCTTCGTCGTCGATCTCAACCGGCCGC